>JAAZKQ010000553.1 GCA_012799755.1 Lentisphaerota bacterium
AAAATCTGCGTTAATCTGCGTAATCTGCGGATAAAAAAGAGCCCTTCGCGACAACGCACCGGCGCGCGAGACAAAAAACACGCCGCCCTAATCTGCGCTAATCTGCGAAATCTGCGGATAAAAAAGAACTCTTCGCGACAGCGCGCGAAAAAAATCTGCGAGAATCTACCCTAATCTGCAAAAAAAAACCGGCGGCGTGACTTGTCGCGCAGCGGCAAGACATGCCGCCCTAATCTGCGCCAATCTGTGTAATCTGCGGATAAAAAAGCCCCCTTCGCGCCCGCAGGCAAAAAAAATCTGCGGATAAAAAAACACACTGCCAAAAATCTGCGGGAAAAACGGATTACAGTGTGCGGAGGGAAAAAACACCCTTTCAGGAGAACAACATGACCGCCATGAAAAATACCACTGCATCTCCGCGCGCGCTGGGCTACTATCTCCCCCCCGAGTGGTCGCGCCAGCAGTCCGTACTGCTATCCTGCCCGCTCAATCCGGCGACCTGGCCCGACAACCGCCCGGCAATGGACCGCGCCTACGCGGCCTTCGCGGCGGCCATCACCCGCTTTGCAGACCTGCGCCTGAATTGCGTCGCTGCCGCGCAGGAACACTACCGCTCGCTGCTGGCTGACGCCGGCGCCGACCTCTCGCGCCTGCGCTTCCACGACTTGGCCACCAATGACGCCTGGTGTCGCGACCACGGCCCCATCATCCTCCAACACGCCGACGGCCAACGACGCGCCGTTCTCGACTTCAACTACAATGCCTGGGGAGGAAAATTCCCCCCATGGGACCTCGACGACGCCGTACCACAGGCCATCGCCGCCATGGACGACCTGCCCTGTTTCCGCTCACCGCTCTTCTGCGAAGGCGGCGCGCTGGAGGTCAATGGCCGCGGCACCTTGCTGACGACGGCATCGGTGCTGCTCAACCCCAATCGCAATCCCGGCCTGAGCAAAGCCCGCGCTGAAGAGCTCCTGATGGACGCCTTGGGCTGCGAGCAGGTGTTGTGGTTGCCTGGCGGCCTGGCCGGCGATGACACCGATGGCCATATTGACACCATCACGCGTTTCGTCGCCCCCGAACTCGTGTTAACCGCCTATGACGACAATCCCCTGTCACCCAATTACGAGGTACTCAAGCGCAACGACGCACTCCTCCGCGCCATGCGTCTGCACGACGGCACGCCCTTGGAAGTCATCCGCTTGCCCATGCCCGAGCCCATCCGCCCCGAAAACTGGCGCGAGGAGATCTTGCCGGCCACCTACGCCAATTTCCTTATCACCAACGGCGCCGTCCTGGTGCCGACCTACCGCCAGGATCGTCGCGACCAACAGGCCTTGGCCATCATCGCCCAGGCATTCCCCACCCACGAAATCGTCCCCATTGATTGTTACGACATCATCATCGAAGGCGGCGCCCTCCACTGCCTCAGCCAACAAATGCTGTAGCGAAAAACAATCTGCGAGAATCTGCCCCAATCGGCGAAAAAACCGGCGGCGTGGCTCAGCATCGCCGCAAAGCGGCGGTGCGAAACAAGCCGCCAAAAATCTGCGTTAATCTGCGCAATCTGCGGATAAAAAAGACTCCCCTACGCCGAACATCCACCCTCAAAAAAATCTGCGCTAATCTGCGTAATCTGCGGATAAAAAACTCAGTCCAGGAAACGCTTGGTGATGTCCTGATACATGTCAATACGGCGGTCGCGGAAGAAAGGCCACATTTGCCGGTGCGTTTCCTGCGCTTGGAAGTCACAGGTCGCAAGCAGCACCTCCTCGTCCTCCTGGCTGGCCTGGGCGATGGCATTGCCGTAGAAATCAGCGACAAACGACGTCCCCCAGAACCTCGTCTCATATTCCGTCCCGACGCGATTCACCGCGGCGTAATAGCAGCCATTGGCGACAGCGTGACCGCGTTGCACATTCAGCCATGCATCGCGTTGCTGTTGCGCGAGTTCCGGCCCTTCGCAAGCCAGACCGCCGATAGCCGTCGGACAGAAGATCACATTCGCGCCGCGCAGCGCCGTGAGTCGTGCGGCTTCCGGGTACCACTGATCCCAGCAGATAATCACGCCAATGCGACCGTACGCGGTATCGAAAGCCCGGAAGCCCAGATCGCCCGGCGTAAAATAGAATTTCTCCTCAAAGCCCGGGTCTTGCGGAATATGCATCTTGCGGTAAATCCCGGCGATCTGCCCATCGGCATCAATGATTACTGCTGTATTGTGGTACAACCCTGATGCACGCCGCTCGAAGAGCGACAAAATCAGCACCACCTCGTGCTTTCGCGCCACGGCGGCAAAATGCTCCGTGCTTGGCCCGGGTATACTCTCAGCCAAAGCGAAGTTAGCCTGATCCTGCACCCGACAGAAGTACTCCGTGAGAAAAAGTTCCTGCGTGCAAATGACGCATGCGCCACGCGCGGCGGCAATGGCGATTTGCTGTTCGGTCGCCGCGATCGCCTCGGCGCTGTCCTTATAGCCGCGCCCTTGCAGCAGCGCGATAGTCATGGTCTTGTCGTTGCTCATATCGTCTCTCCTCGCGGCCTGTGGCTTATCGCCGCCGGGCTTTTTCCCGGCCTTACGACAGCCGTCCTTTGAAGTCCTCATAGCCGAATTGCCGGATGATTTTCAGCTCCCGGCTGTCGGCATCCCAGGTGGCGATGCTTGGCAGCGCCAGGCCATTGAAAGTATTGGTCTTGACCATGCTGTAGATTGCCATGTCCAGCAGCTCAATCTTGTCGCCCGGCTGCAGCGGTCGCGGGAATGAATAGTCGCCGATGACATCGCCTGCCAGGCACGAATGTCCCGCCAGCCGATAGTCATGGGCGAACTCGCCGGGCTGGCCCGCCCCCGCGACCTCCGGCCGATAGGGCATTTCCAGGACATCCGGCATGTGCGCGGCGGCGGATGCGTCAAGAATGGCGATATCGCCGTCGTTATGCACCACATCCAGCACGGTCGCCACCAGCGACCCCGCATTGAGCGCCACGGCTTCGCCGGGTTCGAGATAGATCGTCTCCGTGCCATGACGTTGCCGGAAGCCATCAATAATCCGGCAGAGCCGGTCGAGATCGTAATCGGCGCGGGTGATATGATGACCGCCGCCAAAATTGATCCAGCGCATCTGCGGAATGTACTCGCCGAAGCGCACTTCGAAGGCCGCGACCGTCCGCTCCAAGGCATCGGCGTTTTGCTGACAGAGCGTGTGAAAATGCAACCCGCTGATGCCATCAAGCTCCTCGTCCACAAAGGCCTCCCGCTTGATGCCCAGACGTGATTTCGGCGCGCAGGGCGAGTAGATTTCCGCCACGGCCTCGGAATGTTCCGGATTCACCCGCAGCCCAAAGGACACCCGGCCGGCGTGTTCCCGGCACAACGCGCGAAAACGCCGCCATTGCCCGAAGGAATTGAACAGCAGGTGATCGCAGAGCGTCAGCAGCTCGCGCACATCGCGTTCGGAATAGGCCGCTGCGAAGGCATGCACTTCGCGTCCGAATTCCTCACGTCCCAGCCGCGCTTCATGCGGCGAACTCGCGCAGACGCCATGCAGGACTTCACGCAGCAGCGGATACACCGCGTACATGGAAAAGGCCTTTTGCGCCAGCAAGACCTTCGCGCCCGTGCGCCGCTGCACCGTATCCAGCACTGCCAGATTCGCCCGCAATGCCGCCAAATCAAGCACAAAACACGGCGTCGGCAACGCCGCCAGCTCAAGATTGGCTATGCCGGCCGCTACTCTGCTCATCCTACGCCCTCACTTCTTCGCGTCTGCGCGTGAAAAAAAAACACACTCATCTCGCCTGGCGGCGTGACAGACCGCCCTCATTGCCGCACGCAAGCGTGCGGCCACGGAACGACGGTAAAAAAAGCCACCAACGCATAATCGCGCTAATCTGCCTCAATCTGCGAAAAAACCGGCGGCGTGAATTGCCGCGCAGCGGCAA
>JAAZKQ010000554.1 GCA_012799755.1 Lentisphaerota bacterium
GGGGGGATGCTCACCCAGGGTTGCGCCATAGGCGCAACCCTGGGCTAGTATGTGGCACGCCTTCAGCGTGCAATTTTGTCGTTTGCAGCAGGAATTTGGCAAACAACGGCGCCAAACCTGCGTCTTCCGGCAGAGTAGAAGCGGCTTCCAGCCGCTTTCGAGTACGCCTTGCCCGCCTGCCCGCTGCTTGCACCCAGTCACGTCTGTTTTTAGAGAGTGCCGCTACCAATGGGTGACCGGTTACCCTTTCTTTCTTGTTTGTTGTTTCTCTTCGCGGACCGATCAGACGGATCAGAAAACGCTGCCCCTCAGTCGTCCAGTTGTTGGCCCAGCGCCTGTAATTCCAGGTCGTCAAGCAGGAAACTCGTCGGGAAGATCGCTCCTCTCAGGCTGTGACTGCGCAAGGTCATGCGCAGGGCATTATTTTCTGGCACGGGCTCGCCGGGGAACCACCGCGGTACAGAGATAACAAAGCTTAGCTGCTGCCAGTCCGTACTCAAAGTGGGGTTCAGTTGGTAGTTCCAACGCGTGCCGTTGCCATGCTCCAGGCGCAACAGGAAAGGTGCAATCCGCGGCTCATCCGAGCGCAGCCAGAAGCGCAGCACATAGTCATTGCCGGGCGTCAGGGACGATGCCAGCTCCGTCGTCAGCGACACGTAGTCCTTGTTCCCCGCCGCCACGGCCAGGCAGCGCGAGCCGCCGCGACCGGCGCCATCGCGCAAGGTAAAGAGCTCGCTGCCACGCTTATTCAGGTTGAAGCCCCGCGCCGCCAAGTCCGCTCCGTCCGGCTCATCAAAGTCCTGCTTGGCAATCATGGCGCCGACTGCCGGTTGCTGCTGCGCCGCCGGCAAGACCAAATCGCGCACTGGCTCGGTCTTGGCCGGCTGCGTCACGCGGGTGGCGCGTTCGCTCTCCAGCAGGCGCCATGCCTGGTAGTAGCGCTTGGCCTCTATGTGACCATCAATGTCGGCAAGCAACTGCCGCAGCGCCTGGCGGCTTTCCTCCAGCCATCCGGCCTGATTGGCGGCGTAGGCTTCACGCAGCTTGGCCAGGCTCGTTGTCAGGGTCGCCAAGACATCTGCCGGCAAATCAACCTTAACGTCCGCCAAGGCCGCGCCGTGGGCTGTCCGGAAGGTCCGCAACTCATAAGGTCGCAGCTCCAGGCGCAAGACACCGTCCGGCGTCGCGATGCTCTCGCCCGTCACCAGATCAACTACAGCCGTAGCGCCCTTCAGCGTCATGGTCACAGGCAGCGGGCAGTACATCGCATTGACGGCGTAGACGTAATGACCGTCCTTGCCGGCGTATTCGCGTACGGCGGCCGGCTCGGTCGGCGTCGCCGTCCAGCTTGTGAAGGGCTGTGCAGGCAAAGTCCGGTAGGCGCGACCGAATTCACGGGATTCCCAGATGCTGGCCTGCGCCTCCACCGAACAGGCGCCGCGACTCAGCGCCTGCGCGTCCTGCAGGAACAAGGACCAAGCCGAGCGTTCGAGATAATAGCGACCGCCGCCATTGGCGGTGCCGGCCGACCAGCCGTCCCGCCACCAAGCGCCCGGCACCGGTGACTTCTCCCAGCTGTACTCGTAGTAGTGATTGAAGGGGTAGGCTCCGGAGGGAATCTCCCGGAAAGGCCGCGCGTTGTCCCAGCTCGACGCATTGTCGCGCGATGTGCGTGCTTCCGGGCGGTCCCAGTAGCGCCGCATGGCGTAACGCGTCTGTCGTTTGAGCATCACCCCGGGGATAGACGCCAGCTGCGCCAGGTCCACACCGCGTTCACGCCATTCCTCCTCAACCGTGCTGCGGCCATACAGCAGCTTGCGGTAGAAGGGAAATTCATTGGAGGCCGGCCAGGCTTCCTGCAACAGCGCTATGAGTATCTGCGCGTCAGGATTTTTCCGCCGCGCCATGGCCGCGATCTGCCGCACATAGTCGGTGATTTTCCGGCAACGCCAGTCGAGCCACGCATCGCGGTGCTCAGTTAACAGGAAGCGGTAGCGCTTGTAGAAGCGCTCGGGGTCGTTGGCAGCGCCCGGCACGACGATGCCCGTGTCCTGCGTGAACTGCCGGATGGTCGTATCGTCATAGCCATGGCGGATGCTGATGAAGCAGAAGGGAATCTGCCGGTGCGGCCAGAAACACAACTGAATACCGGCGTAGGACGCGCGCGTCTCGCAACGCGCCAGGATGCCATCAATGATCTCCAGCGTCTGCTGTTGCACCCGCGGATGCAGAGGATTGAGCGTACTGTCGCCACGACTGTAGCGCGGTATGACGCCGTCGTAAGGAACCTGAAAATACGTGTCCTGGCCGGCCGCAATCATCAGCGGGTCATCGCAATTCCCGGCAACCAGCGTCGGCGTCGAATGAAAATTCAGCGTGGGATAGCAGGTCAGGCCGGCGGCGGCGAAGCGCTCCATGAGCAGCTCCAGCCAGCCCTCGGGGTGAAGCTGCAAGCGATTGCCCAGACCCGTCGTCTTTGCCTGCCGGCACATTGTGCCAAAATAGAAGGTCGCCGGGTACACCAGCGTGTCCATGCCGGCAAAGCCCATGTAGGCAATCAAGCGATCAGTGAGGATTTCAAAACGCTCAAGGGTAAACTCGGGATCAAGGTCAAAGCCGAAATTGCTGGCTAGTGATGCGTCCTCCCACTCAATTGCCATCATTCGCCCGGCTTCGCTTGCCGGCTCATTCACCCGCAGGGCCGGCACGCCGGCATTGCCGCCGACAATGCGCTCAACGGTGATGTCCAGCACCGCCGCCGGCTGATCCGCCCACCAGCTGCAAAACATCAGCGCGTTGCGTTCCTCCATCGGCCACCACAGATAGCGCGCTGTCTGCACCTGCTGCGTGTTGGGAAATTCATTGCCCACGGACCAACCGGCTTGCAAGGAGTAACCCGTTTTCTTCTTCTCGTTGCGCACCTGCACGAAGACACAGCGCGCGCGATCATCGGGGTAGCGCACCGTCACCAGATGCGGCTCCTGCACGGCCTTGACATTAAGCGTGTAAACCAGCCGCGACCACTTCTCCGGCGCCGCCTCGCGGTAACGCCCCAACGGGCTGTCAACCAACCGTGATTCACCGCGCGCCAGAAAGCGTTCCGGCGGCAAGTCCTGACCACAGTCAATGTAGTCCACCGGCTCCAATTGCGGCTGCGGTTCCGGCGTGACCACCCGTTTGGGCAACGGCGACGGCAAATACAGCCGGCGGTGATGGTCAAAGCGCATATCGTCACCACTGCGGATCAGCAGGCTATATTCGCCGGGCGCCGGCGGCGTAAAATCAAGGACAAAGGCCGTCTCAGCGCCCGGCGGCATGGCCGGAGCATCGTGGACGCCCCGGCGCAGAACAGTACCGGCGGCATCTTGCAGCTCCCAGCTCAGCCGTCCGGCAGCGAGGTCCTGCCGGCCCATGTTGGTCACCGTCGCCTGTAAGCGATTGCTGCCGGGCCTCAGCACCTGCGGCAACACCAGCACATGCAGCGGCCAATAGTCCTTCACCGTGGCCGCAATCTCCTCCGCTGACAACACCCGCTTGTAGATTCTGAGCTCATCAATGGCGATATCCGACTGCCGACTCTCGCCCAGGCAACCGATGAACATCTCGGCGGGACTCTCCGGCGCAAAGGGCAAGCGCAGGGGCAAGCCGCCGAACGTCTCGCCGCCCTGCGGCAGCACCTGCCCGTCCAAATACAGCGAGGTGACATTTTGGCAGTCCCAGGTCACCGCCACATGATGCCAAGTGCCCGCCCGCCAACTGCCATAGATTTCAGACGACAGTTTCTGACCACTCAGCTCCACCACCAACACGTCCGCAAAGCCCAAACGCACATTGATGCCGCCGCCACGCTGCAAGGGCAAGCCAAAGAGTTGTCGGGCACTCCATTTGCTGCGCAACTCCTCCAGACGCTCTGCTGACAAGACCGGCCGCTGCAACCAGAAGCTAAGCGTGCCCTTGCTCAGGTCGAGGTTGCCCGCCGTGTCGTAAGAGAGCACCGCGCCCTCCGGCACTTTCACCGCCTGGCCGCTCAATCCCGGCACCAACTCGTAGCCCCTCGCCCGCAACGGCGTACGCGAACCGGCGGCATATGCCGCCTCAACGCCGTCATCGAAAGTCCCGTAGAAAATCAAGCCGCTGTCCTGAGCATTCTGCGCCAGGCAACAGGACAAAGCCACCGTCAGCACACATAGCAAAAGCCGCTCTCGCATCGTCGTATCTCCTTTTCGTTTTCATTACCATGAGGTGAAGCGCAGGCCGCGCCAAGTCTCCGCAGCGCTATCCAAACCGCACCGGCACCAAACAACGCTGACAATACAACCGGCAAGCGCCCCATGCAAGACGGCAAGCGCCTTTGCAAAACATCAGACGCAACTATGGACGGTATGGACGGTATGGACTCAATGGACCAATGCTCTTCACATAAGAGCCA
>JAAZKQ010000555.1 GCA_012799755.1 Lentisphaerota bacterium
AAAATCTGCGAAAATCTGCGAAATCTGCGGATAGAAAAAAACGATCAGACACTACCCCTTCCGGTTTTGGCACAGCCAAAGGCGCAGACAGTACAGTGCCCAGAGCCTGGCGCCGTGGTCGCGTTGCGCGGCCAGATGTTCGTCCACATAACGCGCAAGCACTTTGCCATCGAACCAGCCTTCCTGGTCCCACTGGCTTTGTTCTGCCACCAATGCGCGCAGTATCGGAGCCAGTTCGCCGCGCAGCCACGCCGCCACCGGCACGCCAAAGCCGCGCTTGCTCTGCCGCAGCAATGAAGGTGGAATAACCCCCTCTGCCAGTGAGCGCAGCAGCCGTTTACGCTCACGGCAGGTCACGCGATAACGCCGCGGCAGCTGCAGCGCAAAGCGCGTCAAGTCCATATCCAGAATGGGCGACAAAGATTGCACGCCCGTACCCATGGCCGCCAGCGTCTCCTTGCGGCAACCGTCATCCGGCAGATAATGCAGCAAATCCAGCAGATTCATCTGCTCGACCAGATCACTGAGCCCGCTGGCGGCAATGTCCGCCGCCCAGTCGTCCAGGTAGCTCGGCGCTTCGCGCAAGGCCGCCGGCAAAGCCATTTCGTGGCGCATCGCCGGCGAGAACAGCTCTTGGAAACTCGCATAGCAGGGCAAGGCCTCTTGCGCCAAGGCCGCCGCCAGGCGCCGCAGGCTCGTCGGCGCGCTACGTTGCTCCGCCTGCTCCGGCAGACAAGCAAGTACGCCTTTTGCCAGCCCCCTCACCAGGGAACGCGGCAGCAGTCGCAGCCGCTCACGCAGGGCCATGACCTGGTAGCGCCGATAGCCCCCAAAAAGCTCGTCGCCACCAGAGCCCATAAACACCGCCTGGCAACCATGGGCAGCCGCAAAACGCATGGCGATAGCTGTCGGCAGCAGCGACGAATCCGCAAAGGGCTCGCCCGCAACGGCCAACAATTCCGGCAGCAGGGACAGATCAGCCGGCGTCACCAGCCGCTCTGCATGCTTGGCCGAGGCCATGGCCGCCGCCTCTGCCGCCAAGGCCCGCTCGTCATAATTGTCCTGCTCAAAGCCAATGGTAAAACTCCGGCAAGGGCCCGTTTTCAGTGCTGCCGCCATGCCTAGCAGCAAACTGGAGTCTATCCCCCCCGACAACAGTATGCCCGCGTCGGGCTGCGCCTGCAAACAGCGCTTGATCGCCTGGCCAAGCAAATGCCGCGTCTCCTCAAGCGCCTCGCCATAACTCAAGCTGCCGCGCACGCCGGTCAGCGGCTGCCAGTAACGCTCAACAAGCGCCTCGTCACTCCCCCGCCAGGAAACAGCCGTGCCGGCGCTCACTTTGCCGATGCCGCGATAAATGCTCCGCGGCGACGGCACATAGCCCAAGGACAAGTAGTCGCTCAAAGCGTGAAAATCCACGCCGATATCCACGCCGGGGCAGCGCCGCAGCCACGGCAAAGACTCCGAAAAAAAGACCACGCCGTCCTTTCGCCGCGCATAATAGAGAGATTTCTGCCCATGCTGATCGCGCAGCAGCGTCAAACGCCGGGGATTGTCCTGGACAATGGCAGCCACGAAAGGCCCATTGATTTCGGCTAGCGCCGCCACGCCACGCATGGCGAACAGCCGTGCCACCAGCGCCGCGCTGGTCAGCCCCGTTGACGCGGCAAGCTCGGCAACATTACTGATGCGACCGCTGAATAGCACCTGCACGCCATCCTCGTCCGCCTGCTCGCCCCCATGCAAGCACAGCCGGCTCGGCGCTACTGCTGCCGCGGCAACCGGCAACTTGGCGACGACATCGGCCGGCAAAGCCTCGCCAATCATTGCAACCACACCACCCACGCACTCGGTCATGGCCTGTTTCCTTCTGCCTGCCGCCGGTCAGGCGTGACACGCTTGAGGTCATCCAAAAAGGGCACGAGATATTTTTTTGCCTGTCGCAAGCGTTTTTATCAGCCTTTCTTT
>JAAZKQ010000007.1 GCA_012799755.1 Lentisphaerota bacterium
GTTCCGCTTCGCTTCACCTGGGGTTACTCATGGTGCCGCCTCTCCGAGGCTTTGGTTTTGTTGGGAGACGGGATGATGTGGGGGTTTAGGCTTTGTCCTTTAGTTTTTTCTCGCAGGCGGCAAAGAATTTGCTTATTTGCGGGTCGTATTTATTGCCTAAGTCTTTGCGTTTGCGCGCGATGGCGAGGAGCTCTGCGGCTTCCTGGGGTGTGGCGTCCTCAAGCAGCTTGGTGGCTCTGTTGAGGAAGTCTTTTTTCGATGGCGGCATTTTTGTCGAGTCGTTGATGAACTGTTGCATGGGGCTGAGCTTATCGGCGGGGATGGCGGGCGCCGGGCCGGCTTTTTGGGGCTGCTGGCTTGACTTGGTTCTGGTGGTGTATTCACCCAATTGCAAAGGCGCGGTGGCGTCTCTCTTGCTGCCCTTGACTTGCTGATGCGCCGCGAGCGAAAGATAGCGGAAATTCCAATCGGTCTCGACATTGACGTACTTGCTCATTTCGGTCAAGGCCTTGATTTGGGGCGTCTCTTTCCAGTCCTGCTGCAGGCGTTCGGACATATAGTCGGCAAAGGCCTTCATATCGGCATTGATATCGCCATTGTCGCTGCGGGTGACCTCGATTTTGACGACGCCAAAGCCGTAGGGTTTGGCCATGCCGATCATGTGGCGATGGTACTTGCTGTTGCCGATACAGAGGGACCAAAGGAGCGCTCCGAGCTCAACCGGTCGAAGATTGTGGTAACGGATTTTGCCGGTGAAGACAGTGCCGGCAGGCAAAGGCTGGAAACGCGTTTGCATATTTTCGGCGGCCTCTTCCTGTCTACCACGTTCGAGTGTGGCGCCTCCCCAGGATGAGGGGTCTTTTACCAAGGGATTCAGCACGGGGTAGCGTTTCCAGCCTTTGAGCTTGGCATCGGCGTCCAGGATCGTCTTATAGTCTTCGTTATTTCTGAGGGCGCCTTGGACGAAGTAACTGGGGTAGAAACTGGGTTTAGGCGAGCCGAGGACACAGGTAACCATGGGTTCCGGCTGCACCGGGGCACTGGCCCGGCAGTGGGAGAAATGAACCCGTCCGCGCAGGGCCTCGTTGCCGCGGACATAGCCGAAGATCAGCTCGGCCAGGTCCGGCCGTGACGCTTCGCCGCGCAGCGGGAAGTGCCCGGAGTTGCTATTGCGGGCGAATTCGCCCATGGTCTTTGCGCCGGCCAAGCGGAAGAGCATGGCCAGACCAAAGGAACGCAGTTTACCGGTGCCGTCACAGAGATAAAAAATTGGGATGCGGCCATTGAAGTGCTGTTTAAGGCCGTCGCGCTTGGTCCAGCTTTGCCAGTCTTGGGCATTGGATTGTTCTTCGTGGATGAAACGGAAGTCGCGTTGCTTGGGGCGGACTTCATCGCCGTATTCGTCTTCGTAGATGGTATCCGATTCATCTACGAGAAAGCGTTCCCGGGGGCGTTCGCTATGGAAGACGAATTCGCGGTGTTTTCGACCTCGTTTACCGGGCATGTAATCCGTTGGTTGGCCGGTAAAGACCAGGCTGCCCTTGACATTGCCTTCGCCGAGTTTGATGACCTCGTCGTAGTGCATGCCGGGTTTATCGGCGGCTTCCTTGCCCAGTCTTTCGCTATTCGGTATGATCGTCACCTTTTGCGTGAGGGCTTCGGCAGAATACCTGCGAATAAAATCGCGGTATTTATCTGCTGCTGACATGCGTCTATTGCCGAAGTTCTCACCAATTCGACTGCGTTCAATGCGGGCGAAGTCGCAGGGGGTGATGGTCCAGTCGTCACTGCTGATATCCAGCCAGCCGGCTTTGACCAGCGGCTGCCAGTTGCTTTGATCGCTGAATTGCGAGGTGTATTTTCTCAGTCTGAGATCGCGGAGGGAATAGCGGCGGTCGCTGATCTGTTGCATTTTGCCGAAGCCGGCGATTTCCAGGACATTGCGGACGGCGCCCTTGAGGGAGGTCGCCGGGATGGTGTACTGGCCATTGCGCAGCTGGAAGAACTCGGTCGTGCGATCGCCGGCGGCGCCACGCGTGTCGTCAGCAGCGCCATCGCGGATATAGATGGGCGTTTCGGCGGTGATGGTGACTTGGAGCTCGCCGTCCAGGCCGTCCCGGAAGGGAATATCCTGGGTGACGGGTGCGTGCAGCGTCGTATCGCCTTCCGCGCCGGGGTAGACGATTGTTTCGGCCAAGGGAACAAAATTATAGGGCGAACTAATTGTATCAAAGTCTCTTGCCATGATCATCCCTCTCCTTTCGCAAAACCGATAAAGGCTCGCCATGCGGGTTTCAAGACAGCCAATGGCGGCTCAGGCTCGCCGCCGGGCATGGTTGCGACGGGCAGCGGGGCGTCATGATAGCTGGTGAAGAAGCGCAGCGTGCGGTAGCCGACAAGGGGATCAACCGCCAGTTGGGTGGAGATGACAAAGGGGTCTTCTTCCCTGTTCTGTTCGGGCGGCAGTGTCAGCCACTGTGCCTCGCTGTATTCCCAGGTATCATCAAGTTGTCTGACGGCGACGCTGAGCCGGCCTTCGACATAGAGGACACATTCGTAGAGAAAGCTGTCGGCGATGTCAATGGCCGGATTTTGCCTATCGAGCCAAACGGGCTGCTCTTGGTCGGCAAGTCGCCAGAAGCCCTGGGCGGGGCTGTCAATGGCCGCCAGTCGTTGGAGCACTTCTTGCTGCTCAAGTCGCTGACAGGTAAAGGTGGCGTATGGATTGTTCATGGTCATTCCCCCTTCCGTGTTTTCATGGCGCCGTGTCCACGCATGACGCCGCCACCGAGCGGCAGTCGTCCCTGTTGCAAGTCGTCGAGTGCGGCGGTAAAAGCCTGTTCGTATTCGGGCGGCACGGTATCGGTGAGGACGATATGGAGGCTGAGGGTGCCGCCAAGGAGCACTTGCTCAGTGAAGAGCATACCGTCTCGCACGCCGCCGGTAAAGCGGTCCAGGGAGACGTGATTGAGCACCTTCTTCTCGGGATTTTCACAGTACATATCCGAGATGAGCAGCTTGCCGCGGCTGCCGGGATGGTTTTTGCTTTTGGCGGAGCCGAAGAGCTCGAGCACGGCCGGGCATGGCTCCTCGAGTTGCTCTTGGCTGAGGTCTTCGGCAAAGCGTCCTTGCTGCTTATTGAAGTGATAGGCGGTGCGGTGGGCCAATGCGCCCTTGACCGAGCTGGCCGGCAGCAGGTAATCATAGCGGAAGTCGGGCTGGCCGTCGGTCCACTGCACACGCTGTTCTTTTTTGGGGCGAATATCGAGGCTGCCTTCGCCGGTGCCATCACCGAAGAGCCAAGTTTCCTCCGCTTCGAGGGTGATGTGCCATTGCTTGATAGCGGGATGGCCGGTGTCAGAAGCGGTTGGGAGCGGCACGGCGACCTCATCCGGGGATTTCACTAGCAAGGAGGCTGAGCGTTTCAGGAATGCCCGGCGCTGTTCGCGGTCGCTGAGATCATAGCCGGCGCGGGTGGCCGCCAAGACCTTGATTTGGCCAAAGCCGTTGCGGGTGCCGCCGCCGAGACGGAACAGCGGGTGATGGAAGAGATTATAGATGCGCTCGGACTGTTCCCGGCACCATGCGGCGTCATCGCCGATGACTTCGAATTCCAACATGAAGCGAACGCCGGCCGGCAGAACCGTGCGGTCGAACTTGCCGTTTATTGCCGCCGTGCCGTAGATGGATAGGCGGCAATGGTCGCGTTTCGGCAGGTGCTGCAAGCCCCGTAAATAGCTCTGACTAGCGGGCTCTCGCGTCTGGATGCCTTCAACGGGGCTGCCCTGATCATTGAGAACGAGCGCGTCGCTGATGAGCAGCCGCGAGCCGCTGCCCTCATCGCGCTGCTGATAGCCGAAAAGCGCGTTGGTTTCGGCCTCGGAATAGTCGGCGCGATAGAGGGAGCGCAGAACGCCGGCAATGGAGGAAGCGTGGATGGTGGGCAGGCCATTGACGTCCATTTGGATCGGCATATCCTGGGTCAGATCGGACTCGCCGGAGCCGGGATGGATCGCCGAAGCCGTTTCCAGCTGCAAGCGGTAGAATGTGTAATGCGACATGGTCATGGTCTCAGCCCTCCCTTCCCGTTTGGCGTTTTTTTGCCTTGGCTGTTTTTTTGGCCATTTCGGCGCAAAGCCGTTCAACGAACAACAGCGTCCAGCTATCCTGGTCCAAGCCGAGGCTTGCCAGTTCCGGCTGGGCGTAGAAGGCGTCCATGGCATCCTTGAGCTTGTCAATCATCCCGTTGCCCTTCCAGGCATTGGCGACCCGGCCATGCACCAGGAAGCCCGGATGGTGATCACGGCTGGCGCGGTTGCTCTTGATTTGGTCAATGTAGTCAACGGGGCCGGCCGTGACTTTTTCCTCTTTTTCAAACAGCAGCAGTTTCAGTTCGGCGTAGGTCCGACAGGTCGTCGCCCTGGCGCGGACAGCGCCCCACTGACTGGGGGTCACGCGGGAGGAGCGGACCTGCCTGGAAAAGTCGTCAATCGCCTGAGTCACCAGCTGATTGGCGCGACGGACGGCCTGCCGCTGCCGCAGATAGCCCAGCAGCCGGTCATTTTTATCAACGGCGGCAGTGCCGGCGGGGCGTTCCGCCGGCGCTTGGGCGGCAATGTTTTCGGCCCAAAGGAAAGCGGGATTGACCCAGACGTTGCCAAAGCCCTCGGCTCTGAACAAGCCGATGCCGGCGGCGAGCTTTTGCGCATCCGGCGGCCTTGTTGACTCCACGCAGAGGACGCTGCCGCGGCTGATGCAGAGCCGGTCGGCATCACGGCTGGCGCGTTTGCCGTTCCAAGGGGCGTAGCGATGGGTCCGCAGCCAGCTTTTGTCCGGGCGCAGTTTGGCATCCGGTGGGAAGCCGAGCTGTTGGGCGTCGGGCTGAATGGTTTCCAGGCCGCGTTCATCGCGGAAGGCCAGGTGGCTGGCGGCATAGAGGTAGTAGAACTTGCCTGCTTCGGCCGGCTGCGGCGCCGGCGCCAGGGGCGGCAGGGTCAGCAAGGCGATATGTACGGCGCCGTACTGGGCCTGGCGCGAACGCCCCAGGCGTTGGGGGCCCAGGAGGGCGCCGACCACCCGGCGGCGGGTGTCCTGGCTGATCCGTGGCGAAAAGGTGACTGTGAAGTACCACTGGCTTTCTGCCGGGAGTGCCGAATAGCCGAAGAGGATACCTTCCTTGCTGCCGCGTTTTTCGCGGTCATAGCCGCTCTTGAGGGAGAAGGACTTCGAGAGCGCCGGCGCCGCGCGCAGGGCGCCGTCGTCCTCCAACAGACAATAGCCGCCGCGTTGTTGTTTGATGGGCTTGAGCTGCAAGTCTTCCGGCGTGGCCTGCTGGAAGGGAAAGAGTCTGGCGCCCGAGCCGATGCCCTCGCCTTTATAGACGAACCAGTTGGCCGGGCAGACGAAAGAGGCTTTGTTTCCGATCAGCGGCCGTCCGTCGTTGAAGCGCACGTGGCCGGAGTGGAACACGGCAAACTCTTCGCCGTCGAGTTTGCCGTACAGGCTTCGTGCGGCCATGCCGAGGAAGTTGGCGCCGGGGATATAGTCAAGCGATTCGTGGTTGTCTTCCGTTGCCGCACTGCTGTTGAGGACGACTTCGGATTCAAACCGGCAGGAGAAGGTGACCACATCAGCGATGTCCGGCGGCGGGGTCTGCCGGTCTTGGCCGGCCTGGCGTTCCTCACTGACTGTGAACTGACAACGACCGAAACCGCGACTACGATGCGTGCCCATTTGCTTGATAAAACCGAGGCAGTCTTTGAGCAATTTGCCGTCTTCCGGCGATAGATAGCCAATGCTGCCATAGAGTGTCATGGGCACGACGAATTCGGCGCGGCGCAGGCAGCCTTCCTTGGCCTGGCCCTTTTCGTCAAGACTGACGAAGTAACGCGCGGTTCGCAGGGCGCCGGCCAGTTTTTGCTGGAGGATGGCCTGGCGTTGTTCGTCAGCCATACAGGCGTTGCTCCAACTGGCGACACCTTGTTCCGAGCCCTCGTCGCCAAAGACTCGGATGATAAAATCGCCGGACTCATCGGCATAGAGGAGCTCGGCTGCTTCGCGAACCAGCCCCTTGAGAGTGCGGCCCGGTATGAAGGGCAGGCCGTCATGGTCAAGCAAGGGAATGGCGTCAGCATCATCGCCGCCACCCAGACCGGAACCGCAATGCCAACAGCTGAAAAATTCTACTTGGTAGTTAAGAACGTTCATTTCAGAGCCCTCCTTCTTCCCGTTGTTGTGCTGCCGCTGCGGGCGGTCGCCAGAATTGGGATGCAATCAGCAGATCGTTGACCGGTGAGTAACGCCGGCCGTCGCGCTCGCAGAGCACGAGTTCGCGCAAGGCCGCATTGGGTTCTTTGCCGACCAAGGTCGCCAGGGCCTCCTGCAAGCGGCGCAGCGCGCCGGGGTTCGCCTCCTTGCTGACCGTTTCCAGGCGGTCCAGCAGGAAATTGGCATTGTCAACATTGTTGTAAACTTCGCTTTGATATTCGCGCAGGCCGTTGCGCAGGGGATTGTGTCCCTTTTCAACGTCATCGCCTTGGGCGGCGAGGATGGCTTTGCTGCCGGCAAGGAGCGCCGCCAAGGGCGGCAGTGCCGGTGAGTCGTCAATTCGGTAGGGGCCGAAGGCGAAACTGAGGCCATCGGCATTTAGTTCGCGCTTGGCTATGGATTCGAAGCTGTCCTCCACGAAGCTGCCCAGTTCTCGATGGAACATGAAGCTGGACGGCACGGGCTCGGCGCCCGTCAGGGAGGCCTTGGCGACCTTCTTGGCTTGGGCGCAGAGCTGCTCGGCCAGTTCAACTCCGAAATGGAAGGGATAGGACTTTTTCACGAAGGCAATGCCGGCGCAGGCGGTCAGAGCTTTGCCGAGGGCGTCTTGGCGCAGCAGACATTCCTCAGCGAAGGCCTGGAGAAAATCGCGGGTGAAATCAATACCTTTGGAGGCGGCGCAGATCACGGTCAGGTCATCACCACCAAGAATGATGGGGCGGAAGGGCAGGGACTTTTTGTCCTGGTAGTCCGCATGGTCTTTGAAGTGCGTCGTGAAAGCGCGTTGGGCAGCGGCCTTGGTGGCTTCGTCCAAGCTCAGCGAAAATTGATGCCATTTTTGGCTGTAGTTTTCCTCAGCGGAAAGTTTGGCGAGGGTTTGGCCCAGGGAATTGCCGTCAGCATGAATAATGGCGACGTAGTTGCCGCTGTCGGCAATGTCGTCAATCTCCATGGGGAAATCGGGATCGGCGGCGGCGAGGCCGAATTTTTGTTTGAGTTTGGCCCGGCTGACGGCGGCCAGTTTTTGGACGGTGGCGATGTCCTGCAATTCTCCGGCGGGATTTTTCTTGTCTTTGTGTAGGCGTACCGCACAACGGCCGCTTCGTGGTGCACGGGCGCTGACGCTCCAGCTATCTCCGGGGGCCACACTGGGACTGGCTGTTTTCAGGTCTCGTTCCAAGGTGTCCACGGTGGCTTTCTGCAGTTCGCCGGTGAAAGCAACCACGGCCTGTACTACCGAAACGCCCGGCGCGCGTTCCATGGCTATTTTCGGGAAGAGACGCGCCACCCTCTCCAGTTCCTCACGCCGGCGAAAGATGGCGCGGATATTGCCCGCTGCTTGGATGATACAGTCTGCGTCACCCTTGATCTCATCGAAACAGCTTGTGCACAGCGATTCGACCAATTCGCTGGCGCCGGCGATTTCTCGCAATCGGGTTGATTCAAAGATGAAGCGTTGGATTCCTTGGACACTGGCGCCATAGAGATAGCAAGTCATGATGTCTCCCTCATGTGTTGATAGGACGAACAATGCAATGTGGTCCAGCCACAACCGAATGTACTACAATGCCCAACATGAATCCAAGGCAGATAGCCAAGATATTTCCGGGCGGGATCGAAATCGCCAAGGTACTGCATGCTGCCGACGAAGCCCCTCAGTTCCATGGTCTGCTTGCTGCGGGTTGAGCGTCGTTGGGTCGCCACCTGTTCCAAAGCGATGACGTGTGAATGGATGCTGCGCGCCCACTGCTTGAGCTCGTAGGCCTCTTCGTCCGGGACGCCATAGCCTTCGCCATAGACGCGATCAATCTCACTGAAGCGGTCCAGGAAGCGGGCAAAGAGGGCGTAGAAGGGCACGCTGTCACGCAGAGGCCGGCCATTGCAGGCAAGACGGACGACGGGTGACAGGAAGTCCACTTGGAGTTGGCAAACCGCGGCAGGGAAAGTGGTTGCGACGGCTTCGGAAACGATTTTCTGGTGGTCGCAACAGACATTTCTTCGGCCAATGCCCATGATGGCGACCAGTTCAACGACTTGATCAACGAAGGGCTCGAAGGGTATGGCGCTGCCCCATAAAATGACTTCAAGAAGGAAGCTGCGGCGGTCGGGACGGCTGTAGGCGCCGCGCAACAAGAAGGGGCGGGGGATATCACGATGGACTGTTGCCAAGCCATCCTGCCGTTCCGGCATAAATAGCTGGCGGTAAATTTGGACTTTTTCAGCCATGTGGGCGATGCCGTCGTAACGGGCAATCAGCTGGGCGATGGCGTAACCGAAGGCACCGCGTAGGGTTACCGTGGGCACCAGCTCGTGCATAATAATCGGCTCGCCGGCCCTAAGCTCATACCTCAGCTTTTGGATCGCAAACACGCTTCCCCCCCTGTTGTTACGCTTCCCCCGAGAATGGCCGCGATACGATAAGAATAAACAGAGAACATGGAGTCGAAAAAGCCCTTGCTGTATGGCGAAAAATCCGCAGCGGCGTCATAGCTGCCCTGCTTAATGTGGCATATACTAGCTCGGCTACGATACTTTTGCCAACGGAGTGATGCTTTTTGCTTGCTGACATGGGGTTTTCCTCCCGTTTCACCAGACTGACAGGGATAGCCAGGCGGCGCCGCACTGTAGTCATTGCCAGCATATTTGCAATACCCGCCAGGCAGCAATGGCCGCTTCCGGTACTTCTTGACCAAGCGCCGGACGGAAATTTTCAACGTAATCCGGTGACAATACCCAACACTCGTTGAATGAGCGGCCATCCAGGCAGGGCAGCTTGTTCTTGTCCAGCGACAAGACCGGTCGGGCCGTCTTTGGGCTGACGTCCCTGGCCAGTATCCGTGTTACTGCGGCCAGGGTATTCTCATGTCCCCAGAATGAATAGATGGTTCGTCCGGTCAGTGCCGCGTGCAAATCCGCCAGCCGGCGCGGTTCAATGTGTACGGGTCGGCGCACCAAGCTCAGGGGAAAGCTGTTGCCCAGCAGGATGGCATCGCCGGCATTGCCGGCGACCGGCACAGCCGTTTTTGTTTCTGTGATGTCGTTTTTTATTCCGGTCATGAGTGTCTTTCCTTTATTTCACAATGAACGCCACGGCAGGGCGCCGTGTCTTCTGCCTATTTATGGTATGAACTCGCCTGTTTTCCAGCATCACGCCCAATTTTTTTGGGTCTTACGCGAAGAGGGGGAGGTTTTTTATCCGCAGATTCCGCAGATTATGGCGGCCTGACTCAGCGGCGCTTCCAGGAGTCTCCGGCGTCGGCCACCCAGTCCTCTGAGTCCAATGTGTCATTCCCCAGGGTCCCGGGCGTCCCAGTTGTCCAATCCATGAGATCATGCCTTATGAGTCCTGAGTCCTCGCCCCAGTGCCGCAACCAATGAGTCCCACTGGTCTCACGCAAAGAAAAGGAGGTTTTTTATCCGCAGATGAGCGCAGATTATGGCGGCCTGGCTTGCCGCCGGATTTGCCTGATCCGTCTGATCCGTCCGATCCGCCTGCATTGATTTTCCCCGTAGATTCCGCTCAAGGCTTATGGCGCCAGTATTTTTTTTCGAGTTCTTCCACGCTGGCGCCCGGTCTTGGCGGCGAGTAAGCAAAGAGCTCATCCCAGTTGACCAGGTCGCTGCAGGGGCAGTTGCTGCCGGTGATTTTGCCGTTTTGGATGAGGTCAATGGGCTGATGGTCAAAGACGATCATTTCAAGCTGATTGGGAGGTGCATTGACATCGCGGTAGACCATTTCAATGCCCAGGGCTTTTGCCGCCAGCATGGCCGCCTGCCCCATCATGCGGTTGCCGCCCGTGATATTCACTAAAGTCTTGGAGGCAGATGAGCCGGCGAATTCCTGGCGTAGAGTCAGCTCGCAAAGAGCCAGTTGATTGGAGGGGATTTCGCGTAATTCCAGCTTAATACTGAGCTCTGTGTGACGATGGAAGAACGCCTCAATCAAGGCCGCCTGCTCGCGGGTTTGCTGCGAGTGCCATAAAACGAGCTTCCGCGGATTGAGCAACAGGGGCACGCTGAGCTGCGGCGCAATGGCGCCGCCGACGAGCTGATGCAGCACCTCGACAGTCTGCGGAAAGTCGAAGTTCTTCTCCTGTACGCCCTTTTCCCGTATGTAGGTAACTGCGTCCGCAAGAAATCTCGCGCCGTACACGGAGTCTGAGGCGGGTTCGTTGCTGTCTCGCAGGGCGCACAGATTGTCTTCCGGCAACAGCCATTGGCGCCTGCTGCGTTCCAGCAAAGCCAACTTGTTGCCGAGTTCGACCTTGGTAATTTTGCGTCGGGCGCTGCAGCTACCACTGATCACCCAGTCTCTGCATAGGGGCCGGCGCAAGTCCTTGAGCTCGATGGCGATCTTGATCAATTCGGCTGCGAGCTGCCAGGACTTGCCATCAATGTCAGGCGTGCCGGAACAAGGCGGGGAGAGTTGCACCGCCCAGCTATGCGCATCAGTGAAGCGTCCGTCCATTGCGAACGGTACTGCGTCTGCCATGCCGGCGGGCTTGCCCTTGATGCCATATAATCTGGCCAGGCGGGGAGCATTGTCTCCCTGCCCCGCCAAGGGAAAGACGGCCATGGCCAGACCGTCATCTTGCAAGTGCTTCAGCCAGTCGCGCAAAGACAAGTCAAGGTGAGCAAGCGGTTTGGTTGCCAAGAGCCAGCCGGGCAGACCGGCTGGCGCTGTTTCCTCGTCGCAAATGGTCCAGCACAGCGCCAGTTCCGCCAACAGCGACCGGGTGCCTGCCGGCAATTTCTCAAGCTGAGGGGAGTCTGCCGGAAAACGCTTGTGCCAATCGGCAGACGGCATGGGCTGCTCATTGAGGTAACGCCAAAAGAGTTTGTTGACTTCGCGCAGTGGTGCCCAGAATAGCTCATTCAGCACTGGCCATCTTGGCGCCCCGGAACTCACAGCTGCGCTTCCTTGCACAGGAAGATGCTCACGTCGCTTGGGGTCCTGACGTCGGCAGCGTCCTCCGACAACCAGTCGCTGAAAACGACATTGGCGCCGTACTCGTTGACCTGGGCAAAGCCGCTGCCAAGCAGTATGCGCTTGCTGGTGTGGATAAACAACGCATCGTAGCTGTCGGCCGGCAAGTTCAGCTTGCCGATGTCCCAAAGCAGATTCGCTTCGGGGTCCAGCGGCGCCGGTGAAAAGTCCGGGTAGCAGTAGCGCGCGCGTGCGCGACTTTCGTCATCCAGGTGCTCCGGCTGCAGCTCTTGGGCATGCAGTCGCGGCAACAGACGATTGGACGGCGCATCAAAAAACCAGCAGGGGCTGAGTTCCTCGTCGCCGGCCGCCGCGTAAGCGACGGGCTTGAGGAAGGTTTTGGGAAAGGGAAACGGCCGGGGGGGGCGCCGGGGTATGGGTGGCCACGGTATGGGTGGGCGTGGCGGGATGATCAGGTCTGTCTCTACAGGCGTGCTCTTCTCCGCGACCGTGTTCTCCGCCGGGGCCGTGCTCTCGCTCCAGACTGCGGTCTCGGAATAGAGCTCGCACTGTTGTGCCCAGTCGAAGTCCGTCGCATCCAGCGCGGCATAATGCTCCAGCGCGGTGTTCTTGTAGTCCAATCGTGGATCGAATGGACGTCGAATGGGCAGGGCCATGCGGTTGATAAAATGCTCGCAATCGCCCTCGCCGGTCAAGACGTAGGCCAGGGCATCCTGCGCGAGCGCCAGTTCGTCATCAGTCAAGGTGTCAACCAGCCAGCTGCGTCGCAGGAATAGAGGATGCAGCGTCCGGGCGTTCCACAGCTGCAGTACGGAAAGATACTCGGTGCGCGTGTGAGAAAGCAGTATTTCCTCGTCGGTCGCCGGCAAGGGGAAGCGTGAAAAGGGCAGCACGAGGTAATGGGCGGTATCCCAGCGTTGAACGATGAGCACATAGCACAGGGTGTCAGGCTGAGAAAGGAGACGGATCTCGCCGGCTTGCAGCTGCCGCCAGTCGAAGTCGGCCGGTCGCTGCGTGCTGCGCACCTGCGCATAAGCGGCGTCATACTTGTCGGCACCATCGTCATGGTCGGCGGCGCCGGCCTGCGTCAAATGACGGTGGAAAATGTAGTCGTTGATAAAACGACTGGTCATGTCGCGGCGATTGTCGGCGTTGAGGGGGGGTGTCTGTGTCATAGGACTACCTGCTGTTCAATGATGGTGAAAAACAAAAACACATGCCGGGCCCGGTCTGTCCTGAATGGACAAGCTCGCGACCAGGTCCACTGCCATATATACGTTTGCTTTTCCGGAAATTTCCGGCCTCGGCAGGATTATTTAGTTCTCAACGCCAAAACGCTCGCCATGAAGCTGCGTTATGGTGGCCAAAAAATCTTTCATGTCCTTTGTTTGCGGCTTTTGCTGGCGCAAATCGGCAACAAGCGCCGCTACCAGTATCTTGTAAAAGTCCATATCCCAAAGGGTTTCCGCGTCATTATCCGCCAGCCAGTCGTGAAGCCGTTGCTTGAGCTTGCCGGCCATTTCGCAAGCGGCGGATTTTTGGCGGCCCAGCGCCGCACAAAGCTCCGGCGCCGAGCAATTCATTTCACACAACAAGGCCAGCAGGATCGCCTTCTCGCTGTTGTCCAGGATTCCCAGCAACCTCTGTGCGACTTCTCCGAATTCGTGCGCGCTTCCTGCGGCGGCTTGATCAGGCGTCACGATGCTGTCATCAACGAGGAGATCGCCGAGGGTGCTGTCCGAGTCCTCGGTCAGGGGGCTGTCCATACTCGTGCAGTATTCGAAACGCCGTATGTATTTCCCCGTTTCTTCTTGTACTTTCCTCTTTTTATATGCTGGAAAATACTTCTCAATCAGCCAATCACTGACATCCTGGATGATTCCCATGGGGCCAAGCAGCTTGCCATTCAGCACCTTAAGGTGCGGGTCGGAACTTGCCAGCATTTTTTTCCAGATATGCTCTTTGTGCCGGGTGTAGGCGCTGCGGCCTTTTGCGGCATCCGGCGGCGTGTCGGGCGCACTTCGCCGGGTTATGCCGATGTCCACCGGCGCGCCGTCTTTGTAGGCCATAAAAAGATCAAAAGCCGTGACGATGTCGTCGTCATTGACCAGCGCATCGTCGAATTGTGCAAGATTGCTGATGGCGCGTTTTTTCAGCAGCAGTTCACGCATGCTGTAAATCACCCGCCGGCGCAGATAGGTCCGCTCTGCATCCGGGCAGCCATCAATGAAACAGATTTCTTTCCATTTATCCCAGGCGGCCATTTCCTGTTCGCTGCTCAGGCAGTCGTTGTCGCTCATTGTGCCGTCCTCCTCAGCTGGCGATTGATCATGGTCTTGAGTTTCTTGCATTCCTTGGCCGTCAATGACGGCTTGTGGGTATTCCGTTCGATGTCCGCCGGCGCCTCTCGCGTGTTGAGAAAGTCATAGGGCTGGACCCGCACGGGCCGCAGGATGTTGAAGTAAGTGCGCTTTTCCGGTTCGGCGTTGGGTGAAATGCCCGTGGTTGAAAAAAAGCACCCGTAGCCGCGCACTTTACTGGTTCCCACCAACATGCTGACGACGTCACGCAGTCCCGTCGGCGCCGCTCTGTTGATGCTGACTCCGGGGTGCGCCTTGCGCGTGCTCTGCTGATCATAGCCTGACATGGCGCGCTTCAACAAATCCTCGCGAATGTACCACAGGGTGCCAAAACTGCAGTTGATTCCAAAGGTAAACAAACGCATCCAGCGTTCCTGCTCATATTCTTCCACAAGCGGCCTCCTTCGTGTGAATCCCGGTCAATGCACCTCACTGGATTGCTGCGGCGCAAGGTTGGCCTGATTGCCAGGCCGGCAAGCATCGCAATTCAACGGCAACAGTCGCGCTAACAATATCCGCCTGACCCTTGTTGTGCAACTCGTGCAACACTTGAAAAAGAGCTCATAACGTAAGCGATCACTCATTGATATTCGCAGCAGAGTCGGAAGACAGGCGTGCTTGGTGCTGTTTCCGGGGTCATGTCACACTACGGGCTATGAGCCCGCAGTACAGCCGGGAGAGGGGCGCTTGGCAAAGCGGCTGGAAGCCGCTTCTA
>JAAZKQ010000556.1 GCA_012799755.1 Lentisphaerota bacterium
CAGGAAACAGATGCCTGTCCACAATGTCCACAATGTCCACTTTATCAACGGGTGATCGGCCACCATGAAAACCATGCACCGTCACGAAAGCATTTGCATCATAAACAGCGGAAAAAAATTAGCCTATGCCCTCGGCTGCCAATACAAAGCGCCTTGCGGCTTTCGCTATGCGACTGCCGCAAGGCGCTCTGTCGAAAAGGGCTGCGGCCCTTGCCGCCCCTCATTGAACACAACTATACTTTTCAGCCGTTCACGAGCTCGCAGACGCCCGGCCCGAAATGCTTGAGCATGACGATGGGGTCAACAGGCGAGTTGTTGACAATGGTCACGCCGGCCTGCGCGGTCTTGGCGGCAACGAAGTACTCGTCGTAGGTCAGCTGGCCGAAGCGGATCATGGCCGGCGTTTCAAGGCGCAGGCCGTTGATCGTGCCGTGGCCCTGCATCATGATGAAGCCGTAGGCGCCCTTGTCCTTGATGACGGCCGTGCGCCCCGGCAACACGGTCAGCGACTTGGCGCTCACGGCGGGCGACTTGTAGCAAATCCAGCTGTCTTCGTAACCAGCATCGTGCATCGCGGCCAAATCACCGGCCGGCACCGGCCGCATAAAGCGATTCCTGGCCAACTGCGGATCAACATTCAGCTCCCAGTCCATCACTTCCAGCAAATAATCAATGTTGCCGACCTTGTCCGCCGGGCAATTCTTCCACAGCAGCTCTTCGGAAATGATCTGGTCGTCCACCAGCGACTGGTACATGGCGAAGACGTCCGAAGCAGCCTGCGGCTCGTAGGTACACAGACTGCCCGGAGCGTGCAGCAGACCCGGCGGGACATCCCAGCCCGTGCCGGGCTCCAAACGATAGGCGCGGGACAGATTCGTCAGCTTGTTGTCCCCGCGAGTGAAATTTTCCAGGCATTTGCGAACCTGATCTTTGCTGGTGCCGGGTTCGAGTCCGAAGAAGGTAAAGGGAAAGCGACCGCCGTGGTTATTGACCTGCGGAGGGAAATAATAGCACTCGGGCTTGCCGCGCTGACCAACCAACGCCGCGTGCTCATCGCGGTGGTGGATATGATGCGGCAGCGGGCCAAGATTGTCAAAGAATTTCGAGTAGATGGGCCAGGCATGGAAACACTCCCACAGGTCCTTGCCGATGAGCTCACCCTGGAGCTCGCTGACGGCATCACGCAGCGTCACCTGCGAGCCATCATTGCAGATGACTTGGCTCAGGCCTTTGTCTTTGCCGGTCAGGGGGCCGTTGTCCGCCGGCGTTGTTGATGCAAACCAGCGCTCATCAATACCGCCGCGTTCGCCGCCGAGCGCATAGTAGTCGTCGGGATGCAGCTTGATCCGCCGCCCCGGAATGCAAAACGAGCGCGGCACCCAGTTAGGCGCCAAACGCAGAATACCGCCATTGGCATCAAATGTCTTCTTGAGCTGTCCCATTGTCGCACTCCTTTCATAATTAGCCAACAAACACACGACCAGAGGTCACTGAACGGCGGCTAAGCAGCGCGATTCCGTTGCGCCACGGGCACACCGGCCGTCGCCGCACTTAATTACAAGTTCTTCAGCCCCAACACATCCTGCATATCATAGAGCCCGGCCTTGGCCGTTGCCAGGAATTTGACTGCGCGCAAGGCACCTCTGGCGAAGGTTTCGCGGCTTGATGCCTTATGCGTCAATTCCACCCGTTCGCCATCACCGGCGAAGATCACCGTATGGTCGCCGACCACGTCGCCGCCGCGAAGGGCATGCATGCCGATCTCGCCCTTGCTGCGGGCGCCAACCATGCCGACACGGCCATGGCGCGTGTCCTTGCCGTAGTCAAGCCCGCGCGCCTTCGCGAGGATCTCGCCTAAGCGCTCGGCCGTGCCCGATGGCGCGTCCACCTTCTTGTGATGATGCATTTCCACCACTTCGATATCGTAGTCCTCGCCCAGCAACGGAGCGACCTTCGCGCACAGGGCGAACAGCAGATTCACCCCAATGCTCATATTCGGCGCCTGCACGATCTTCGCGCCGGCCGCCGTCAGCGCCCGCAAGGCGGCCTTGTCGCTGTCCGTCAGCCCCGTCGTGCCGATGGCGATATTGATCCCGGCGGCCGCAAAGCGCGGCGCGAGCGCCATGGTTGATGCCAGCGAGGAAAAGTCAATCACGGCGTCAGTATTGGCGATAAAGTCCTCAAGCTTGTCCGTGATGCACACGCCGACCGCGCCTTGACCGGCAACCACGCCGGCGTCCTGCCCGAGCAAGGGACAGCCCGAGTACTCCAAAGCGCCCGACAGGGTCAATTCCGGATCACGCATGACACCTGCAACCAGCATCCGGCCCATGCGACCGGCCGCACCGACAATCGCTACACGAATCATAGGTCTTTATCTCCTGTTTTTGCTCTGCTGCCTGAAAAACGGCCCGAATGGGCTTAATATAGACGCGACAAATTACCCCGTGGCCTTTTTAATCAATTTTCACACCGGGCCAAGGTAAGCGGCACTCATTGATAATTGGTCGGTCCCAGGGGACGCCTGAGACCGACGGGACTCATTGGCAGCGGCGTTGGGGCGAGGACTCAGGACTCATAAGGCATGTTCCCATGGATTGGACAACCGGGACGCCCGGGACCGCGGGGAATGACGCATTGGACTCAGGGACTGGTTGGCCGACGCTGGGGACTCCTGGAGGCGCCGCCGCAGGTCGCGCTTTTGGCGCCCAAATAGGTAACCGGTCACGCATTGATACTCGTGCCCGACCGGAGTGGAAGCCGCCTTCCTGACATGCCCCGCCAGCCACCCCTATACAAAAATTTTCGTGTATTCCGTGTGTTCCGTGGTTAAAAAAACGTCTGGAGCCGATGGGGTGTTGTCCAATGGGTGACCGCTTACGGGCCAAGGTAACCGGTCACTCATTGATAACAGTCAGTCCCTGCCGCCTTTTGTTTTCAGCGTCAAAGGCCAACCACATGCCAACGAGACACGAGGCGGCGCTTTGCGGCGTGACGGCGTCAACAAGGCGCTCCGGGACGACGGCTGCCAATGAGGAGCGCGGTCAATGCCCGTGTCGTTATGCCCTTGTTTGGCAAAATAGGGGGCGAGAGCCGAGGAGTCGGGGTTCATCAGAACTCACAGGAAACTGCGCGAAAATCCTTGTGAGAACGCATCTGAAATCATGGCAATGCACAAAATGCTGTCACTCGGCGATTTTTTGCGTGAAAAAAGCCGGTTTTTCGGCTATGTTTCGTGCCGTTCCTTGAAATCATCAGCCCACCCACCCTAGGGGGGCCCCCATCCAATGGTACGGGCGCGCGCGCGAGGGAGAGACGACCTTCGCTTGGGGTCATGTCGCTGGAGCCATGCGCTTCCGGCCAACAAGGTCGCAAAAGAGAGACGCCCCTCAATTGGACTGGGGACTATGAATATCAATGGGTGACCGCTTACGAGCCAAGCGTCTCATAATCATGTACTGCACGAGGCCAGCGCCAAGACTCGACCGCAGCCACCCACCCAACCAACCACAACGGTAACAGCAAGATGCATATCCTCTTCATTCTCCTCATTCTCGCCGGCGGCAGCCTCCGCGCCCGGGACTTCGTCAGCACCGCACTCGCCGCACGTGCCAGCTATCAACAGCAAAAACCGCTGGTCGAAGCAGAGTGGGAGGCCGAAAAAGCCAAGGCCCCTGACAACAACGCCCGCCGACGTCTGACCGGCAAATATCAGACAAAACTGATCGTGCCCATCAAGGACCTCTACGCAACCTATCCCGTGGAATGTGACTGGCTTCTGCAAGACCTGCCCGGCAACGACTGGTTTATGCAAAGCAGCGAAACCGAGCTCATCCGTCAGGCCATCACCAAAGCCGCCGCCGAAATCGGACGCAACGCCGAGGCCGCGAAGGCCTGTCAGCAGCTCATTGACGCCGGCAAGGACGGCACGGACCCGGCCTGGCTCGCACTCTACTGCGACTACGCCAAAGAGCGGCGCCGCCGGCGCCTGACCGTCCTCAGCGAAAACGCGCCGCGCTTCGTCTACATCAAGCGTGCGCCGGTCACGCCGTCCTTCTTCGCCTACACCGAAGGCCAGTCCGACGCCCAGCACGAGCGTTTCTTTCGGCCCGGCTGTGAACTGTGCATCCTCACCATCAAGAGCGATGGCAGCTGCAGCGAGGAAACTCTCATCCGCGATGAACAGGGCATGATGCGCGACCCCGACGTCGCCTTCGACGCCGGCCGCATCCTCTTCTCCTGGAAAAAGTCAGACCGCCAAGACGACTATCACCTCTATGAGTTCAATCTGTCCGACCGCCAGGTGCGGCAAATCACCCACGGCCTCGGCGTAGCCGATTTTGAAGGCATCTACGTCCCCGGCGACCACATTGTCTTCAGCTCCACGCGCTGCGTGCAGACCGTTGATTGCTGGTGGACTGAAGTAAGCAATCTCTACACCTGCGATCGCCAAGGGCGCTACCTGCGCCGCCTCGGTTTCGACCAGGTCCACACCGTCTACCCACAACTCATGAATGATGGCTCAATCGTCTACACCCGCTGGGATTACAACGACCTCGGCCAAACCTTTACCCAGTCGCTCTTCCGCATGAACACCGACGGCAGCGCCCAGACCGAACTCTACGGCAATAACTCGTGGTTCCCCACCACGCCTTGCCATGCCAGACAAATCCCGGGCACGACAAAATTCCTCGCCGTCGCCATAGGCCACCACACCTGGCAGGCCGGCAAACTCATCTGCATTGACCCGCTCAAAGGCCGCCAGGAAGCTGAAGGAGTCGTCATGCTTGCGCCCCGTGAAGAAGCCAAAGCCGTCCGCATTGACGCCTACGGCCAGAGCGGCGACCTCTTCCGGCATCCTTACCCCGTCAGCGAAAACGACGTCGTCACGGCCTTCATTCCCGCGCTGCTCAACACCAGCCGCGGCGCCCAGAACTTCGGCATTTACTACGTTCATACCGACGGTCGCCGCGAGCTCCTCGCCTGGAACGCCTGGCGCGCCGGCAACCACCCGGTCGCTCTGCAACCCCGTACCGTCCCGCCTGCGCGGCCGTCGCTGGTTGATTATCGCCAAGAAAACGGCACCTTCTATCTCCAAGACATCTACCACGGGCCGGGACTGGCCGGCGTCACGCGCGGCGACGTCAAGAGCCTCCGGGTCGTCGCCTTGGATTTTCGCGCCGCCGGCATCCGTAACAACAACAGCCGGGGCCCTGGCGGCAGCGCCCTGATCTGTACGCCCGTGGCTTTCGGCAACGGCTCTTGGGACGTCAAGCGCGTACTGGGGACAACGCCGGTATACGAAGATGGTTCGGCCTTCTTCAAGGTGCCGGCGCGCACACCGCTGTTCTTCCAAGCGCTGGACGCCCAAGGCCAGGTCATTCAGACCATGCGCAGCTGGTCCACCCTCCAGCCCAACGAGGTCTTTTCCTGCATCGGCTGCCACGAAAATAAAAACGAGATCGCGTCGCCCAGTCGTTCGCGCAGCATCGCCGGCAGCAGGGGCCCGCAAGCGCTCACGCCGTTCTTTCCCGAAGCGCGCGGCTTTTCCTACCTCAAAGACATTCAGCCCATCTGGGACCGTCACTGCGTGTCCTGCCACCAGGCAATCACCAGCGAACCGCCGCCACGCCCCACACCCTCCGCATCCCACTGCTTCCCAAGCGACACCGTCAACGCCATCTGTGACGACATCCTGCCGGATCATTCCTGCGACCATTCCATCCGCCGCATGACCTGGCATCCCCACCGCAATTGCCGCGAATGGGTGCAGCTTGACTTCCCTGAACCACGCACCGTTGACAAAGCCCGCGTCTACTGGTTTGATGACGAGCCCATCAAGGGCGCCTGCCGC
>JAAZKQ010000557.1 GCA_012799755.1 Lentisphaerota bacterium
GGAAAGCCCCCACCCGAAACAGCACGTTGAAGGCGTGCCACATAGCAGACACGAAAGATGGTTTCCATTGCCAGGCAACAGAAAACGGCCAATTATCAATGAGTCCTGACAGATAATGTTCGCGCGGAAAAAAATCTGCGGCAATCTGCGACATCGGCGGATAAAAAAGCGCCGGCGGAACACACGAAGGTATCCCGCCGGCAGCAATGAAGGCGACGTTGTCGCTCTTAGCGTTCGAAGGCGGCGTCGAAAGCGATATTTGACGGCGCGAAGTCGGTGTTGCGCACGAACTCACAGGCGTCCTTGGCGCCGTAATCGCGGTCCATGCCGCTATCCTCCCACTCCACCGACAGCGGCCCGTTGTAGCCGATGCGGTTGAGTTCGCGGATGATTTCCTCGAAGTTCACGTCCCCATGTCCCGGACTACGGAAGTCCCAACCGCGGTTGGGCTGGCCGAAATTCAGGTGCGAGGCCAAAATACCGCTGCGGCCGTCAAGGGTCACGCTGGCGTCCTTCACATGCACATGATAGATGCGGTCGGGGAACTCACGCAGGAAAGCCACCGGGTCCACGCCCTGCCACAACAAGTGGCTGGGGTCGAAGTTGAAGCCGAAGGCCGGGCGGTTCTTGAGGGCCGCCAGCGCCCGCTTCGCCGTATACAGATCGAAGGCGATCTCCGTCGGGTGGACTTCCAGGGCAAACTTCACGCCGCAAGCGTCAAATTCGTCCAAAATGGGATTCCACATCTTGGCAAAGTATTTAAAGCCGTCGTTGATCATTTTGTCGGACACGGGCGGGAAGCTGTAGAGCATGTGCCAGATCGGTGAGCCGGTGAAACCATTGACGACGCCAATGCCCATGTTCTTGGCAGCGTGGGCCGACGCCTTCATGGACTCGACGGCCCAAGCGCGCTTCTTCTCGGCATTGCCATTGCAGTTTTTGGGCAACATGCCGAAGTTGTCCGAACGGCTGTCGTCATTGGGATCGCAGACCAGCTGACCAGCCAAGTGATTGCTGATTGCCCAGCAATTCAGACCGGCCTTTTTAAGCAGGGCCTTTTTGCTTTTGCAGTAGGCAGTGCTTTTCGCAGCCTCGAAGACATCGAAATGATCGCCCCAACAAGCCAATTCCAAGCCGTCATAACCGAAAGCTTTGGCCTTCTTCGCCAACTCCTGCAACGGGAGGTCAGCCCACTGGCCAGTGAAAATTGTGACTGGACGCGCCATGTTCTTCTCCTTCTTTGCTCTTGATCCTTATGTCACATACGCCCGTTCGCCGGGCAAAAAACTGTCTCTTGCTGCGCCAGGCGCCGCTGTGCCCCATTTAGCTATCGGCGCCGCTGTGGTCGCCGCGACCGATGGACGAGTCCACCGGCTGACTGAACACCGAATGGGGACTCTCAAGCATCACGCCGGTGCCATTGACCACCGCCCGCAACGCATCGGAAGCAACGCTCACTGCCAAGCCCGTCTCCTCGGAAAGCAGTCGGTCCAATCCCCGCAGCAACGCGCCGCCGCCGCCCAACACAATACCGTTGTCAATCAGGTCGGCGGACAACTCAGGCTTGCAGGTGTCCAGCGCCGTCCGCACAGCATAAACAATGCGCGAAACCGGTTCGGAGAGCGCTTCGCGAATCTCTTCGCTAGTGATGGTGACCATGCGGGGCAGACAGCTGCCATGCTGACCGATATCACGACCCTTGACTTCCATCTGCTTCTCTTCGTCCATCTTGTAGGCGCTGCCGAGCTGGATTTTGATCTCTTCAGCAGTGCGCTCGCCAATCAACAGATTGTGGGCTTTTTTCATGTGCTTGACAATCGCTTCGTCCATCGCATCACCGGCGCACTTGACGCTGGAGGAATGGACGATGTTCGCCAAGGAAATGATCGCCACCTCGGTCGTGCCGCCGCCGATATCCACAATCATGCTGCCTGTGGGTTCTTCGACCGGCAAACCAACGCCTATCGCCGATGCCAATGGCTCCTGCACCAGCCGCACATCGCGGGCGCCCGCACGGCGCGCGCTGTCCTGAACCGCGCGGGTTTCAACGCCGGTGATGCCCGTCGGCACGGCAATGAGCACCCGCGGCTGCATGATCTTGAAACGACCACTGGCGTGGCGGATGAAATGACGCAACATTTCGTCCGTCACTTCGGCATCGGCAATGACGCCTTCCCGCATGGGACGAATGGCGCGGATATTGCCCGGCGTACGGCCAATCATGATTTTGGCCTGGCTGCCGACAGCAAGGACCTTGCCGCTGTCGGCGTTGATGGCCACCACCGACGGCTCCTGCAGAACGACGCCGCGATCAGCCACAAAAACCAGCGTGTTCATCGTGCCGAGGTCAATGCCAATGTCGTTCGATAGCAAGGACTTGATTTTATCAAAAAACATGGTACCCCTTTCGCGGGTGCTCCGAGTGGAAACCCGTTGTCTCTCAGGCATTCATGTACCAGCCAACACGCGACACGAGCCATTGTCATCTGCGCCCAACACCGCCGGCCCGGCAAAATCTGCCCATCGCAATCACATAATATGCTTTACCATGAAAAGAAGACAACACCGGCAAAACCAAAAACTCATGGTGGCCGGTAGTGGCCACCGATTGGTAACTCTGTTCCTGCGGTCATTCTGATCGCCTTGCTGCCAAAACATCTTTTCCCTGGCATTTGAGCGCTGAAAGCGCGAGCTATGATAGCCCAGGGCAAAGCGACGCCAAAGGCGGA
>JAAZKQ010000558.1 GCA_012799755.1 Lentisphaerota bacterium
CGCCGCCGTCTTGAGCTCTACTATTCCCAGAATCTCTTTGACTGGGGCTCTGCCGGCAGAGCCCCAGTCAAAGAGATTCTGGGAATAGTAGAGCTCAAGACGGCGGCGCTCGCGGGAAAATGTGGCATGTTTGTTCATGCCGTGCCAGGCCGTCTGGGTGGCGATCAGCCAGTAGAGTTTATCTTGCTCGTCGTAGGCGATTTGGAATTTCATGCCGCCGCCGGGGAAGGGCACGTAGAGCAGGGGTGTGCCGTCGGGCTGTTTAACAGTGTCGAGGCTGAGGCTGCCGTCAGGCGCCTCGTAGCCTTTAAGCACTGCGGCATAGTTGTCGAGCATGCTTCTGAGACGGAGGAAGAGGAGGACGCTGCGGTCCTCGGGATCGTAGAGTCGGTGGTTTGGATCGTAGATGCGGACGACGTTGGACTCCAGCCAGCAGCTTGGATTGGCGCCGCAGATGTCTGTGCTGCGTGGCGTCAAGGCGAGGAATTCGGCCTTGTTGGAGAATGTCCAGCTGTCTAGCCGGCAGAGATCGTCCTCCTCGCGGGCTGCCATAAGTATGGGGTCGCCGGCGCTTCCCCAGCGGTCCTTGAAAGGCATGTGTTCCATGCTGAGATAGACCTTGCCGTGGCGGTAGTCCATGCTGCAAGCGCTCTGATGCCAGTTAAGCGGACCTTCATTGAGGACGGTCGGCCGGCTCCAGGTTTCGCCGTTGTCATCACTGCGGGAAATGATGAGGCGGCCGCTGTGGCCGATGACGTAGAGGGCTTTGCCGGCCTTGAAGATGCGGGCGTGGAGCATTGCCAGGGTGGCGCTTGGCTGCCAGTTGCGGCCGCGATCATCGGAGAAGTAGATGTGCAGTTGGTTGGAACCAAAGTCGCCGATGTCGGTTTTGGGGCCGGGGAATTTTTTGAGACCGGGGCCGGCAATGTCAAAACTGAGGAGCAGGCGGCCGTTGAAGCCGTTGGCCAAGCTGGGTGTGTAGCAGTAGAGGTCCTGTGGCCAAGGTGAACGGTAGATGATCTCTTCGCGGTCACTGATGAATTGCATGGATGGATTCTTTGCGATTTGCAACGGCGACAGGCGTTGCGCTTGACTTGTCTGAGGCAGATAAAGAAAAGCCCCCTGAGCCGGCCGTCGCAGACGGCTGGCGTTTGTCAGCCGGGTTGAAAGGGTGGCGGTGTCAGCTGGCGGAAATTGGGGATGCGATGGAGGGTGATGAGGTTGGTGTCGTGGCAGTTTTTGGCTTCAAGGTCACCGGAGCGACTGAGCACGAGCATGTCCTCATCAACGATAAGCAGAGACGCGTAGTGTCGTGATGCGTGTTCGGCGGGACCGATGGCGACCATGCCGGCGGAGCCCCAGTCGAAAAGGTTCTGGGAGTAGTAGAGCTCAAGGCGTCGGCGTTCGCGGAAAGGCACGGGCTTCTTGCTCATGCCGTGGTAGGCAGACTGGGTGGCGATCAGCCAGTAGAGTTTATCTTGCTCGTCGTAGGCGATTTGGAATTTCATGCCGCCGCCGGGAAAGGGCACGTAGAGCAGGGGCGGACCGTCGGTCTGTTTGATGGTGTCAAGGCTGAGACTGCCGTCAGGCGCCTCGTAGCCTTTAAGCACTGCGGCATAATTGTCGAGCGTACTGTTGAGGCGGAGGAAGAGGAGGACGCTGCGGTCTTCGGGGTCGTAGAGTCGGTGATTTGGATCGTAGATGCGGACGACGTTGGACTCCAGCCAGCAGGTCGGATTGGCGCCGCAGATGTCTTTGCCGCGGGGCGTCAGGGCGAGGAATTCGGCCTTGTTGGAGAAGGTCCAGCTAGCCGGTCGGCAGAGGTCATCCTCTTCGCGGGCCGCCATGAGGATGGGGTCGCCACCGCCCCAGCGGTCTTTGAAGGGGCTGTGTTCCATGCTGAGATAGACCTTGCCGTGGCGGTAGTCCATACTGCAGGCGCTCTGATGCCAGTTGAGTGGACCCTCATTGAGGACGGTCGGCCGGCTCCAGGTTTCGCCGTTGTCATCACTGCGGGAAATGATGAGGCGGCCGCTGTGGCCGATAACATAGAGGGCTTTGCCGGCCTTGAAGATGCGGGCGTGAAGCATGGCCAGAGTGGCGCTTGGCCGCCAGCTGCGGCCGCGATCATCGGAGAGGTAGATGTGCAATTGGTTGGAACCAAAGTCGCCAATGTCGGTTTTGGGGCCGGGGAGTTTTTTGAGGCCGGGACCGGCAATGTCAAAACTGAGGAGCAGGCGGTCGTTGAAGCCGTTGGCCAAGCTGGGCGTGTAGCAGTAGAGGTCCTGTGGCCAGGGTGAGCGGTAGATAATCTCTTCGCGGTCACTGATGAGTTGCATGGATGGGCCCTCAGCGATTTGTAGCGGCGGTGACACCGCGGTTGTGAATGGTCTCTGAGACAGATAAAGAAAAGCCCCCTGAGCTGGTCATTACGGACAGCTGAGGGGGCGGAAAGTCATGCGATTTTTTGCGGAGTAAGAACCGCCATAGGGCATTAGGCTTTCAGTTTGCGCTCAAGCTGCGCTATTTCCCGGCGGAAGTCCGGGTTGCGTTCCAGTTTACTTTCGACCGTGTTGATGGCGTGGAGCACGGTGGCGTGATTGCGGTTGAATTGCTCGGCGATGGATGGCAGGGACAGCTCCGTCAGACGGCGGCAGAAGAACATGGCGATCTGACGTGGAAAGGCGATGTTCGCCGGTCGGCGCTTGCTGGTCATGTCTGAGAAACGGATGTCGTAGTAATCAGCGATGGTTCGTTGAATGTGCTCAATGGTAATTTGGGTGCCGGCCTCTTCGTTGAAGAGTGTGCTGAGGAGGTCCTCAGTGGTCTCAATGGTGATTTTCTTGCCGGTGACTGAGGAGTAGGATACCAGATGCACCAGTGCGCCTTCGAGACGCCGGACGTTTGATTTGAGGCGTGCGGCAATGTACTGCAAGACGTCCTCGTCCAGCTTGATCTGGTGTTCTTCCTGCTTGCGGCGCAAAATGGCGATGCGGGTTTCCAAGTCCGGCGACTGAATGTCGGTGATCAAGCCCCATTCGAAGCGTGACACCAGGCGTTTTTCCAGGCCACCGATCTCATGGGGCGGCCGGTCAGAGGCCAAGACGATCTGCTTGTGGCCGTTGTAGAGGGCATTGAAGGTGTGGAAGAACTCTTCCTGCAAGCCTTCTTTGCCGCCGAAAAAGTGCACATCGTCAATCAACAGCACATCCACGGTACGGAAGCGGTTGCGGAAAGCGGATAGGGCTTTGCGCGACAGAGCCTCAATGTACTGATTGCAGAAATCTTCGCTGTAGAGATACTCGACTTTTGCCCTGCGGTTGACTCTAAGGACTTCCTGGGCAACGGCTTGGAGGAGGTGGGTCTTGCCTAGTCCGGTGGGGCTGTGGACGAAGAGGGGATTGTAGGCCGTGCCCGGCGCCGAGGCTACCGCGCGACAGGCGCCGTGGGCGAAGCGATTGTTGTCGCCAACCACAAAGGAGTCAAAGACAAAGCGGCTGTTGAAGGGCTGTCCGTAGAAGCCTTGCTGCTGGGCGCCGGCATTGTCATGGTCATGTTGCTCCGCGTCTGGCAGTGGTGACTGTTGCTCGTCCAGCGCGTCGCTGCTATCAGGCGCCGGTTTCGGCTGCACGGCTTCGTGGCCGCTTTCAAAGACGATCTTCAGTTTGCAGCCGCAACTTTGCAACATGCATTCGGCAATCAAGTCCTTGTAGTTGTTGGTCAGCCACAGATTGAAAAGGTCGTTGGACACACCGAGGATGATATTCTTTGCCTCGATCCGAACGGGGACGATGTTCGCTATCCAGCGCTCATAGGTGTCCGCATTCAATCTTTGGCGTAAGGCCAGGGAGGTTTTCTCCCAAATCTCATGGATGGTGCTTAGGTCTGACATGGCGTCCATATCTCAAGGGTCCAAGGCAGAAAAGACCCGTACAGTCAATTGCTCGTTCTCTCCCAAGGGGGATTTCTTTCCTGTTAAATAGCTTAATGACCTTGCAAGACTTGGCAAGCCACGGCAACCAAAAATGTTCGTCGGCGACCGGGGCAAAAGACCTAAGTGGCTGATTTTGCCCATAGGTAGGCAGGCGAAGAAAAAAAAGGAGGGCCGATGCGCATTGGAAGAGCATAAATCAGTAAAAAAACAAGAGTTGTTGGTTGTTGCCGTCATAAGCATTTGGAGGATCGTGAAAAACAACGGATGGCTAATTTTCTCAAGAAAAATGCTTATGAAAAAGAAGCTGAAAAATACCAGTGCCTTTTTTGTTCTTCTCCGCGCTTTCAGCGTTTCTGCCGCTTCATGGCCAGGGATGCTGAGCGCTTGGGGTTATTTGCGGGGTCATGTTACGCTGCGGGCTGCAAGCCCGCAGCACAGCCGGAAAACAGGCGCGTTTGGTTCTGCGGAAGGGACAGAAAACAGGTGCCTGTCCACAATGTTCACTTTATCAATGAGTGACCGATTGCCAATAGGTACTTTCCGCCCTCGCGCATAGCCGAACTCTCCTACTGGTTGCTGAGGGTCGAGTCGGCGTCAAGGCCGGTGAGGCGTTGGTATTCGGCGAAGGTGATGCCGGCTTTGTCAATGCCAGGCCAGCGGAAGAGCTTGGCTTCGTCGGGTTTGTCAACGGCTTGGATATAGCGGTTGTTATTGATCTTGAATTCAGCGACGCGGTCATTGAAGAACCAGAGGATGGCGTCCTTGGCATTGATCATGACGTTGTTTTCGTAGCGGATGTCAACGATTTTGCACTTCATGCCATACGAGAGCAGATGACAGCCATTGGGATTGGGTCGTTGTGCGTGGCTCCAGCCGAAGCCGGAGTAAATGAAGGTATTGTTTCTGACAATGATGCTCTCGACGGTCATCTCTTCGCCGGTAAGCCAGATTTCGTAGGCCTGTTCGCAACGGAGGGTCTTGTTGTTCTGCCAGACGACATTGACAATGCGCCCGGCATCGGGGTCCTGGTTGGTCATGGCTGTGTCGTAAACGTCTTCGAAGCTGTTGTTTTCGACGATGATATTTTTGCAAGCGCACCAGAATTCGACACCGTTGCCGTATCGGGTGGGGCGTCCATTGCGGGTGTAGAGGAGGCTGCCGCCGATCCAGCGGAAATCGCAGTTGCGGATGACGCAGTCTTCGGGTGCGCCGTTGGCGCCGTGGGCGCCGGTGTAGGCGAGGGTGAAGCCGTCAACGATGAAGTGCTTTTGTTTGCCGAGGGAGACAATGTTGCGCCGCCGGGCGGCTTCCATGGCCGAGTAGAGGCTGGTCGGGTCTTTTTCCGAGTAGAAATAGACACGCGAGTCCTTGAGATCGTGGTAGTAGTCGCCCTGCTTTTTGAGGCTTTCCAGGTCCCAGCGTTTCCAGGCGGCGATCTGTTCCTTGCCGCCAATGGGGGTAAGGACGATATTGCCGACATCCTGCTTCAAATCAAGACTATAAAGATCGAAGCTGTCCGCGCCCAGCGGCACGAATTCGAAGCTACAGCCTTCGGGGATGACGTCGCCGATGAAGAAGGACAGGCGGCCATCAGCCTTGTTTTCGCCGATGGTGGTGGACATGAGCACTTCGTGCTCCTGCCATTCCGTGCCGATGTCGGTGTTGTGGGCGATGATTTTGCCGTAGCTGCCCCAGGGGCTGTGCGAGCGCATCAGTGATATGTTCTTGATGCTGAATGGCTTGCTGGCGCGGGCGCGGAAGCGGAAGCGGATGTTCTGGTTGGGCGCGAGGGGGATGCCGAAATAATTCAGTTGGATATTGGTGGGGACTTTGCCGACTTTAAGGCAGTCAATGGTGAACACTTTTGGCGGTTCGCCGTGCTTGGAGGCACTCAGCGTGGCGCGACCGTCGCCATCGCAGAAGATATTCCAATCGCCGGGGGCGAAGTCGGGCTTTGGCTGAAAATTGTCCCAACTGTCGGCTTTGGTGGCCCAGATATTATTGCCCAGGCTGGTCCAGACCTCTGGCGCAGCCAAGTCAACGCTGGCGTAGAGGGCTGGTTTTGGCCCTTCGCCGTAGCTGGTAAAGGTGATTGGCTGGCCGGGGGCGCCGCTTTGGGCCTGGAGGGATTCACGCCAGAGACCGCCGGCTTTGAAGCGGACGACGTCCCCCGGGGCAAGGGAAGTACTGTTGACTTTCCTGACGCTTTGCCAGGCTTCAGCGGGCGATAAGCCGGAATTGCTGTCCCGGCCATTGTTGGCATCAACAAAGTACTCAACAGCGCAGACGTTGGTGATGGACATGATGACTCCGATGGTTGCGGCTTTACTCCAGGAACTCATGAGCAAGGGTCCTTTACGGGATGATTGGGCTAATGATGAGCTCAAACAGGGCTGGGCATTTATAGTACCGCAGGCCTTAATGGGCCTGGGTGCTATGCCCAATAACGCCCAGGGACCAAGGGCTTATTGGCAGCGAACGTTTTTTCCCGACATGGCGTGCGCCATGTTCCTTAAAAGCATAAGAACTTCAGTAGGCAGGACAGATCATGCAGTTGGCCGGCAAACGCTATTTTCTTGGTGCCGTGGATATTGTGGAGGACCCGCGCGGGCTTCTGCCCAGCCGTTTCACACCGGCTTTGCGGGCTTTCTATGGCGATACGGAAGCGCGGGTCATTCGCGCCAACAGCCCCACAGGCGTGCGTATTGCCATGATAACGGACTCGCCGAGCGTGCGAGTCAGGGTCGCCTACGGCCGGGCGGCGCGGGAAAAATACGCCTTGTCCATTCGTCTTGACGACGACTCTGCCTGGCTCTGCGCGCCGGCGCAGCCGCGGGAGAAGTTTTGCGATTTCCGCGTTGGTCTGCCAACGGGGCGTCACCGACTGGAGATTGGCTTGCCTCATTTGGTGGAGACCTTTGTGGAACGTATTGACGTCGTTGACGGCGCGTATGCTGAGCCCGTGCCGGCTGCCGGCAGTCGCATGCTTTTCGTGGGCGATTCAATTATGCAGGGCATGACGACCGAGGCGCTCTGCCGCAGCTATTTCGACCTAGTGGCCTGTGGCCTGGCCTGCGACTACGTCAATCTCAGCGTTGGCGGCGCCACGGCGGCGCTTGGTTTAGGAGAATGTTTGGATGGCTACAGCGGCTGGGATATGGCCTTGGTTTCCTTTGGCACCAACGACTGCACCCAGAATCGTCCGCTGGCGGAGTACGCGGCCGGGCTCGCCGCCATCTTTACCACTTTGCGGCGTCAAGGCAACGGCAAAATCTGTCTGTTGACGACGGTGCCGAGGCCGTCGCAGGAGGGCAAGCCGAACGGCATCGGCAAGACTCTCGACGACTACCGCCAAGCCGCCAAGGCGCTGCAAACACAATTCCCCGAACTGATAATCCTGGATGGCCCGGCAATGCTGCCCGCCGAAGAGCGTTTGCTGGCCGACGGCATCCACCCCAATGACGCCGGCTCGGCCGTCATGGCGCAGAATATCCTGACGGCATTGGCAGAGGCATGGAAAGCTTGAAAAGCATAGTTGGGCTATGCGAGGGGGCGGGAAATACCCTTCGCTTCGTGACTGTCGCAAGGCGCTGAGTGTCACCGGCAGTCAGTGGCGTTTGCGCAGTCGCATGGCTGCGCGCGTTTCTTCCGTGACCTGGCGGGATTCGATGATCTTCTGCAAGGTCTTGTTGTAGGTCCAGTCGTCCAGATGGTTGTTGGCCAGATAGGGCGTCACCAAGGCCGGAAAGTTGACATAAGCGATAGAAACCGCCCAGGCGACTGCCATGCGGGCGTAATAGCCCTCGTGCCGGACACTGTCCCAGGCCGCCAGCAACCGGGACACATAGGGTTCACGCAGAAACGCCTCCAACAGTCCGACGACGCCAAAGCGGACCGCGAATTCGTCGTCGCGACAAAGATAAGAGGCGAGAAACTCCCAGCCGGCCTCGGCTTCCGCCGCCGCGAATTGCAGCCGTCCGCAGACGGTGTCACAGACGGCCCAACTGTCGATTTTCGGCACGAAGTTCCGCAGGTGTTGCAGACGTTCGGCCAGCGGCATCGGTGCGCTGACGATTACCCAGCCAAGCAGCACCAGCTCCTCGTGGACGCTGTCGGGTGATGCCTCCAGAAAGGCCCGCCAGTCGCCGGCCAGGATTTCCTTGAGGAGTTTCTGCATCCCGGCTGACTTGACTCCGAGAATCGGCAGACGGCCCTTGACAATCTTTTCTGTGAAAGCCCGGTGCTCCGGCGTTGCCATCGCTTCCAGACGCCGCCTGACATTGTCCATCGTTATTTGTCCTTTCCAGGTGACCGGGCCTCCCAGTAGAAACCGAGATATGGAGTCCAAGCTTCAGCCTGCCGTTTGGTGTACAGGGAAAACGCCGATTCCTGATAGTGAGCCCATGTCAAACCCTGCATCACAGTAGCCCAAGGGCGATAAAAAGCCACCAGCGACGCGAGCCGGCAGCCCGTGGCGGGCGCGTGCCGTTGTCCACGTCGTCTGTCTTGTCCACTTTTACCAAGATAGCGCCCGTTTTCCGACCGTGCTGCGGGCTTGCAGCCCGCAGTGTGACATGACCCCGCAAACAGCACCAAGCGCTCAGCATCCCTGGCCGCGAAGCGGCAGAAGCGCTGAAGGCGCAAAACATACCAGCCCAGGGCAAGCAC
>JAAZKQ010000559.1 GCA_012799755.1 Lentisphaerota bacterium
AAGGCAAAAGGCTGTTTTGCTGAGGCACAAAGCGCCATGAAAAATAATTAAATGAAGAGCATTGCTCACATAAGATAGGGATTATCCATGAACATCGCTTTCTGGAATGAGATGGCTGATCACTACCAGCGAGAAACCTGCATCAGCACCGACGATTTTCACTTCGGCCCCTTGCTGCCGGGCAACAAGGCGCTTGGCGTGCTTCCCGAGAACGTTGCCGGCTTGGACTGCCTGGAAATCGGCTGTGGCGGGGCGCAGAACTCACTTTATCTGGCGCAACACGGCGCGCGTTGCGTCGCCTGCGACGGCGCCGAACAACAGCTCAAACACGCACGCAACTTGGCCAAGGAGCTCGACTGCCGGCTCGAACTGCATTGCTGCGACTTGGCGAAGCTGCCCTTGTCGCCGGGGCGCCTCTTTGATATCGTGCACAGTACGCACGCCTTGGCTTTCGCTACCGATCAGCGGCAGGCCATCCAAGCCTGGGCCGCGCGGGTAAAGCCCGGCGGACTCCTCGTCATCAGCACGGTCCATCCCCTCGCCGGCAGTGAATGGCTGGACCTTGACAACGACAGCGGCGTCTTCGTCAAAAACTATTTCCAGCCCACTGCAGAGGTCGGCCAAAGCGAGCACGGCAGCACCGGCAGCAGCTGCGCCGAACCCATCAGCGCCATCGTCCAATACCTGGTTGACTGCGGTTTGCTCATTGACCGCATTCTCGAACCACGACCGCCCGTAGCAGCCGGTCGAAGCCTGCGAGACGTTGTGCCATACTGGAGCGCGGCATGGGAAGAACACGCTGACGAACTGGCAAAGGTACCCTACACGGTCGTTTTCCGCGCCAGAAGGCCCGACACGAGTGCCGTCGCCCCCACGCCCGCCCGCGCCGGCCGCGTCAGCGCGGCCTGTTGCCAAGACCGGCCCGACCCCGAGGCCGCCGCCGGCGAACGACAGGCATTGGCAGCACGACGCGACGCATTGGCAGTCCGCGCGCGCAGTTTCCGAGCCATCCGTGACTTCTTCGCGCAAGCGGACTTCCTTGAAGTCCACACGCCCATCCGCATCCCTACGCCGGCCATGGAGGACTACATTGACGCCGAGGAGGCCGGCAGTCATTGGCTGCGAACCTCGCCTGAACTGCACATGAAACGCATGCTCGCCGCCGGCTACGAACGTATCTATCAGCTTGGCGCCTGCTTTCGCGCCGGTGAATCCGGCCGACAGCATCGCTGCGAGTTCACCATGCTCGAATGGTACCGCACCAAGGCCGGCTGGCGGCAGGTTCTGGACGACTGTATCAGGCTCTTCCGGCAGGTCGCCCAAGCGACCATCGGCACCCAGCAATGCCCCTTCCGCGGACAGATCATTGACCTGGCCGCGCCTTGGGAAGAACTCAGTGTTGACGAGGCTTTCCGGCGTTACGCCGGTGTTGACCTCGATGAGAGCATCGCCAAGGGACGTTTTGAGGAAGTGCTGGTGGAAAAAGTCGAGCCGCGGCTAGGCGTTGGCCGACCGACCGTGCTAAGCGCCTACCCCTTGGCTTGCAGCGGCTTAAGTAAACCCATAGCGGGGCGCCCCAACCGCGTCGAACGCTGGGAAGTGTATGCCGCCGGTCTGGAACTGGGCAATGCCTGCAGCGAGTTGATTGATCCAGTCGAGCAACTCCGGCGTTTCCTCGCCAGTGCTGCTCTCCGCGCCGGCGAAGGCCGCGAAGTCTATCCCATGGACCAGCCCTTTCTTGATGCCATGCGCGGCGGCATACCGCCCTGCGCCGGCGTCGCCATCGGCGTTGACCGCCTCGTCATGCTCCTCACCAATGCCGGTGACATTGACCACGTCAACGCCTTCTAAATACCGCCTTGCCGCGCGAGCCGCAGCTGCGCCACGCGCACAAAGTTCCTGAGTTCCTTACAATCGTCATGAGCCGCATCCATAACCACCGGGCGCATCCGTAGCGGAGCAATGCCACAGCGTTGCCGGAGAGCCCATAGCAACTGCGCTTTGTCGCGCTTGGAGACCGCTCATGACTGACCACGTCCAACTCCTCAGCCGCCTGCAAAAATCCGGTACGATCCTCTGCACACTCCCCGGAAACGGCCAAACGCCGCAATGGGGACTCTTTGTCAAGCCTGTCGAAATACTCCAGGCGACAAAAAACAACGAAGTCCGCTCACAGCTCGACACGCTTGCCAAGCGCCTGCAACAGGGCTTGGTCGCCGCCGGCTACATCACCTATGACGCCGCGCCGGCTTTTGGTGAAAATTACCGCGTGCGTGGCGACGGCAGGACCTTGCCCCTGCTCTACCTGGCGCTCTACGCAGAACCGCCGGAACTTGTCAGCATACCCCATCTCAACAACACCAGCGTCGCGGCACCCTTTAGCAACGACATGGACAGCGACGCCTACAAACGCGCATTTACGACCCTGCACCAACACATCGTCGCCGGAAACATCCAACAGGCTAATTTGACCTTCCGCTGCCACAGCCAGGCTGTGGCCGAGCCCGAACAGCTCTTTCTGAGTCTGCTGGCGCGCCAGCAGGTCCCCTTTGGCGCCTACCTGAATCTCGGTTCCACACAGATCCTCTCACTGTCCCCCGAGCTATTCCTGGAGCGCCGCGGTAACAGCATCATCAGCTCACCCATGAAAGGCACCGCGCCGCGCTCTCCACGAGCCGACATGGACCGCGACGCCGCCCGCGCACTGGCCAAAGACAGCAAAAACCGCGCCGAAAATATCATGATCACCGACATGGTTCGAGACGAATTTGCCCGCGTCTGCCAGCCGGACAGCGTCAAGGTTGATCCCCTGTGCCATGTTGACACCTATAGCACCGTGCACCAAATGATCAGTACGGTACACGGCATCCTACGCCCTGATCTGAGTCTCTACGATATCTTCGCCGCGACCTTCCCGCCCGCATCCATCACCGGTACGCCAAAAATTCGCGCCATGGACATCATCAGCGAAATAGAGGTCAGCCCGCGACAACTCTACACGGGGACCGTCGGCTGTTTTCTCTCGCCAACCAGTTTCCGTCTGAATGTCGCTATCCGCACCTTGGTTCAGCAAGGTCAGCGCTTGACGACGGGCGTGGGCGGCGGCATCACTCAGGCTTCACAGGTCGAGCAGGAATGGCAGGAGGCCCTGCTCAAATGCCGCTACGCGACCATCATAAAACCGGACTTCGACGTCTTTGAGACCATCCGCTGGACCGCCGCCGATGGCTATGCGGCCCTGCCTGAGCATATTTGCCGTGCTGAAAGCAGCCAGCGCTACTTCCAACGCCCCGTCATTCCCGGCGCCTTGGCGACGGCCTTGCAAGCTCTTGACCAAGCTCTGCGCCATGCCAAGACGCCACTACTGGACGCCTGCGTGAAAGTCGTCATTGACCGCCAGGGCGTCCCCCGAACGGAAGTCAGCCCGCCACGACTGCCCGACTGGTCGCAAACACCCTTGAAAATCCTCGTTGCCAAGGCGCAAACACGCAGCGATGACGTCTTTCTATATCATAAAACGACGAACCGCGCCTTCTACGACACACAGCGACAGCAAGCCGTCAGCAAGGGCTTCCATGAACTGCTCTTCTGCAATGAAAAAGGCGAGCTCAGCGAAGGCGCCATCTCAAACGTGTTCATCCGTCAAGGCAAACAATGGCTCACGCCATCATGGGACTGCGGTCTCTTGCCGGGCATTTGGCGCGCCGCGCAGATTGTGGCGCTGGGAGCCAAAGAAGCGCATCTCAGCGTGGACGACCTCTTGCGCGCCGACGAGGTCATCATCGGCAACTCCCTGCGCGGCACAGGTCAGGTCGAATCAATCCAACGGGAATAAACATCAATGCGCGAAATCTTGTGATGAATACGTGCAGTTGCCAATGGACAATGTCCCGGCATCAATACAAGCGGAGTTCCTCTTGCGCGAAAAGGATTTTTTGCAACGGTTGCTTATCAAGCATTTAAGCATGCTTAATCTCAGGAGTGATGTCCCATGGAAGCACGACCGGATTCGCGGCGGCCGCCCGCGTTTATTTCTTGGCGGGTTGTTGCAGAAACTGCTCAATGACGGGTATGATTTCCTCGCCGGCATCTTCCAGCAGGTAGTGTGACGCGTTCGGGTAAGTATGGACTTCCGCCTTGGGGTAAATTTCCCGCAAGCGCGCCAGAAAGCCCAGGTGGAAACAGAAGTCTTTCTCACCCCAGCACATCAGTATGGGCTTGTCTGCCAGCAAGGGCAATTTCTCACCGATAGTCTGCAAGGTTGTCCAGCTCGGATGGCTGGGCTTGAGCGGAATGTCCTGCACAAAACGCAGAGTGGCAATGCGGTCATGCCAGTTGCCGTAGGGATAGCGATAGCCTTCCCGAACCGCCCCCGGCAAGGACTTCGCCGGCGCCATGCGGATAGCCGCCTCGACAAAGCCGTTCAGGCCGCGCACGAGAAAGGCGCCCAAACCCGGGCAACGGCAAAGCATAATCCGCCGCGGACAGTCATCCGACAGAAACGCCGCCGTGTTCATCAGCACGATGCGGTCAACCCGCTCGGGATGCCGAGTTGCGTAGCCCATGCCGACCCCGCCGCCCCAGTCATGCATCACCAACGTCAGGCGCTTAAGCTTGAGTTCGTCATTCAGCCAGTGCTCAATGCAGCGGATGTGATCCTCCAGGTGGTAGGGCCAATCCTGCGGCTTGTCGGACAGACCACAGCCAATGAGGTCGGCGGCCAGCGCCCGCCGACCACCGGCAGCTACGCGGCGGATAAGGTCTCGGTACATGAAAGACCAGGTGGGATTGCCATGAAGCATCACCACCGCCTCGCCCTGCCCTTCGTCCACATAATGCAGCGACGGGCCGTCGGGAGTCCGGTAATGATGTGATGCAAAAGGATATAAGTCTCTCCAGGTCATTCACTCCTCCGTCAACAGGTCGTCTTTTGCGCGACAGCGCGCTGCTGCTGTCGCGACAGCTTTGCTCCCATTCTTGTTCGTCACAATCTTCCGCCGGCGGCCTAGAAGGGCACGATCTCCTGTATGACCGGCTGGACCATGATTTCCGGGAAGACCAAGTGATCCGGGAACTCGCAGATTTTCACCACGAGGTCGCCCATTTGTTCGCCGGTCATCACCTTGCCGCGCTGCGCCTCGTCCATGGGGCCAAGCCCCGCCGCCACAGAAAACTCCGTTTCGCCCCATGACGGCGTCAGCACGGTCACGCGTACATTGTGCGGTCGCAACTCGGTGTAGAGCGCGCGGCTGAACATGTCCATGCCGGCCTTGGCGGCCGTATAGGTTGCAAAACCCGGCCAGCCGTAATGCGCACAGACGCTGCTGATGTTGATGATCAGGCCTGATTTGCGCGCCGTCATC
>JAAZKQ010000560.1 GCA_012799755.1 Lentisphaerota bacterium
AAAAGAACCCTGTAAGGGCGATCTAAAAACCATCGTAACAGGGCGTAAGGTGTAAAATGGGGAAAACCCGCGCGGGTTCCATTGCCCCTTTGGCCGCAGTCAGCTTCGCCGACTGCGGCCAAAGGGGCTGAGGAACACGAATAATAACGGCGCTCCACCCAGGGCGGCGCTCCGCCTTCGGCGTCGCTTTGCCCTGGGCTATCATATCTCGCGCTTTCAGCGCTCAAATGCCAAGGAGAAGATATTTTGGCGGCAGTGCGGTCAAAATGACCGCCGGCACAGAGTTATCAATCGGTGGCCGCTTACGTTGCCGAAGCGATATTTGACTGTGCCTGCAGGAGTCATGGCCATCCGATGAGAGCAATCTCCCATGCATCAGCTTAAAAACCTGCAAGCACTCATCACAAAACTTCGCGCATGGATAAACTTTTCTTAGAATGCTTCGGCGTAGACAGCGGCGAAATATTCAAATTCCGGCAGGATGCCGTCTTCGGGCATGGCGATGTCGCGCCCGTCGAGTATAAGCCGGGTGATACGGAAATTATCCGGCAGGTCCCACTTGACTTCGGAGGAAATCACTTCCACCCCCAAGTCACGGATTAGCAGCAGTTTGCGTTTCCCATCCGTAGAAGTGTACAAATCGCTGCAGACATATTCATGGGCGCCGGGGCGCCGGATGAAATCAGCTCTCACCTTCACCCCGCTGTCAGCTTGGCAGAGTTCGATCATGTTGAGCCACATATCCACCAGGCCGCGCTGGCGCAAATTGTCGAAATCCGACACTGCCGCGGAACAGCCGATAAAGAAGACCCCGTTTTGGCGGGTCACTGCCGCCTCACCTGTGTTGTAAGCATACAGGGTATCGCCGTTGGCAGTGAATTTTATTGCATCGCGCGGCATGCCGAACCACCATCTTCCCGGAGTTCCCGGTCTGGCGACGAAATCCGCTTCACATTCACGGACATTCAATCCACAAGCGGCATACAATGCGGGGGAACAGCGCCCAATGACCACCACCTGTCCGCCGGCAGCCAGGAATTTCTCCAGTTTGCGCGCATCATCGGCGGAGAAGGTCTTTACCGCGTCAAATATCAGGCAGCGGATATTCTCCGTCGTTTCCGGTATCTCCGCAGTAAAAATCAGCGGACGGGCAGTAGCCTGCAATTGCCCGTAAAGCGAAAAGAGATGCTCCCGGTAATAACTGCCGTAACGGTAATCATCTTCGAGACTTTCCCGGTAAAAGACCGCATTCTGCGCCTCTCTTTCCATGTTTTCCATCAATGGGCGCAAGGTCTCGACAAAGTCCATGCCGCGGAGGACGGCTTTGCGCCTGATGGCTACCGCGTCGTCATTGGCGTAGCAATTGAATACTCTTGCTCCCGGATTCAACTCAACTTTCCACAGCGGCAGTTTTTCCGCCATGAAACCGTAGCAGAAAAAAGAAACCCCGTGAGGCGTCAGCGTGGACAGTATCCAATCAATGTATCGTTTGGGATTTAACTCCGGCAGTTTGCCGGCATTACATTCGTGGTACCAATGGGTGTCCGCGACACACGGCTTGTCGGTAAGAGCTTCCAACAACTCGATTTCCATTTTGAATTGTCCGGGATGATCGCCCAATGGCGGATGCAGCTGCAGATTGAAGAGATCAATCTCCTCTACTTTGGTAATGACTTCCAGATTGCGCGCCGCTGTACACGAATTGGGTTCGAAATGGCTCACCGTGCTGATTGTGCTTATCGGATAATGCATCAGCGACAAGCCATATTTCTGTTTGATATGCTGCGCCAGCTTGCGGAACAAACGCAGAAATTCATCCTCCATGAAACGGTAAGTCTCCCGCTCCAAGGCATCGCTTTCAGCAAGTTCTTTTGGCGTTGGCAAGGCTCTGCCGGAGAATTCTCTCCAGGCTTTTTCAGTATAGCGGTCGTAGCTCAAGCAGGTGTTGTTCTCCGCCGGCAGGCAAATCCCGCGGAAGCTGGGATGATGCTTGAATTTATCAATGAAAGCGTCATACTTGGCGATAAAGAAATCTGCCGTCACCGGTGCGGAAGGCACCAGTCCGATACGCCCGTAAGCATGCCTTTTCCCCTCATATGAGTGCAACATGGCGTCACTGTGACTTTCGACAAAAGAAACATGCATGACTCCGCACTCCGGCAGAAAGGCGATTCCCGTCTTGTCAGCTGCGGCAAATGTTTCTTCCAGCGGGTCCCTGGGGCAGTCTTTCCAGAAAGAGCTTCGCGGATAATCCGGGTGTATCCACGGTACCCCATCCCGGCAATTCCAGGTTTCCAGCCAGGCGGCGTAGTCCAGATGCAGGCGTTTCATGTCTTCAAAGGCGCTTTGCGCGTATCCGACCGGGAAGGATTCAGGCTTCCGAATCAGGAAGAGCGTGCCGTTTTTAAAACGTTTGAAGTTGATGGGGTTCATTGAACGTGCTCCTTTTTAACATTGTGAAGGCGATATGGACCAGCTGCATTTCTGTGCAGACTTTTTTCACGGTGGCAACTTCCCGGGTGATGTTGCGAAGAGCCCACTTGACCGCCACGGATGCCGGAATGCCCTTTTGTCGCCGGCGAGGGTCAATATGTCTGGACAAGGAAGTCTCTCAGGAGAGCAGGCGCGTACTTTTTTCGATGAAGTGACGGGTAATGAACATGGCATTGGTAATCATTTTGCCGATCACTACGCTGTGGGCGCCGGCGGCCAGGCCGGCATCCACGTCTTCCGGCGTAAGGAAACGCCCTTCAGCAATGACGGGGACGTCCACGGCGCGGCTCAGGGCGTTGACCAGCTCCAAGTCCGGGCCAACGGTTTTGACGGTGTAAGGCGTATAGCCGCTTAAGGTGGTGGCGACAATATCCGCACCGGCCGCCGCCGCGGCAATTCCTTCTTCCAAGGTGCTGATATCCGCCATGACCAGAGCATCGGACTCTGCGTGAATACGGGCGATAAGTTCGGCTGCCCGCTTGTCATCCGGCCGCAAGGTGGCATCTATGGCAATGATCTCGCCCAAGCCGTAAAGTCTGCGAGCTGCCGCAATATCGGGTGTGATATACGGCTCGGTCGGGGATGGAGCATATTTATTGATGGCAATGATCGGCAGCTTGACCAGTTCTCTGATGGCGCTGAGGTCTTCCACCCCGTTGGCACGGATAGCGGCGGCGCCACCGGCGGCTGCCGCCGCGGCGAGGCGCGCGATGCAGTGGGTGTCGCGCAGCGGATTGCCGGGAAGCGCCTGCACAGAAACGATCAGACGGTTCCGTAATTTTTCAAGAAGTTCATTCATTGATTATTTTGCACCATGTTTCTGAGGTGACTGTATGGCCGTCCAATTGAATCACCCGGGCAGCGGCCAGTTTGACGATGGAAAGCCGCTCGTCATACAGCCAGCTGCAATCCGGCCGGCGAGCGTGAAGGAAGCGCTCACAGCGCCGCAAATAATCCGCCCCGAGCTTAAACAAGCCTCCCAGCATCAGGATTTTCCCTTTCGGAGGAGCGATGGCGGCGGCGAGCGCCGCCATGTTTTCCGCGCTGGCATCAATGATTTTTGTCGCTGCCGGATCACCCTCTTGCGCCAGCTGCGCCACTTGCGGCGCCAATGCCGCCAGGTCTCTGCGGGTCAAATCATTTATTCTCCGCTTCAATTCCATGCGCCCGGAGAAATCGCGCACATTCAAATCTGCGTACATCCCGGAAAAGAGCTTCGCCAATCCTCCACTGTCCTCCGTGCCGTCGAGTCCGCGGAGAAAGGTTTGCACCGTTCGCAAGCCGATTCCGCCGCCGGAACCAAAATCTCCGTAAACCGGCCCCCATCCCTCCGCATAGCAACAGCCATCGGCGGTGAATCCCATGGCGGTTACTCCGGTGCCACCCAGGATCGCGCCGTCGCAGCCAAGAAACTCCCGGCAGGAAGCGATCAGCGCGCCGGACGCTTCCCTGCCGACTTCTGCCGGGACATCCGGCCAGACTGCTTGCAACAGCTCCTGTACTTCGTGAGTATTGGGGCCGCCCAAGGAAAAATATATCTGGCGGACTGAGGGACTTCCCAGCATCACTTTCGCCGTGCGCAAGGTGTCCGCTACCGGAAGCATGCCCGCGTGGAGAGAAGCAACCCCGGCCGTAGTGCATTTTTTCACACAACGTCCATCCGGAGTCATCAGCCACCAGTCGGTCTTAGTCCCGCCGGAATCGGCAGCCAGCAGCAAGGAAGTGGTTTTATTCGACATTATCGTGATATCCTTTGGCAATGAATTCCCATGAACGTTCCTGGTTGCGCATGCTGAAAAGCAAGGTCAGCGCATCCACCACCGCCAGTTGCGCCAAGCGGGCACTCATCACGCCAAAGCGGATTTGCGGTTCGTTGCTGCAGGCGGTGACCAATACATAGTCTGCCTGCAACGCCAAAGTTGACCCCGGGAAGCTGGTAATCGCGACAACCGGTATATGTTCCTCTTTCGCCAACTTTGCCAGCATAGTAACTATTTCCGTTTCACCGGACTGGGAAAACAGGAAGATGATGCCATTTTCTCTGGCGTAGCCGAGAAGGGTTTTCGTTAATTCGATATCCGCAAAGCAGTGAATCTGCAAGCCAAGCCGCAGGAATTTTATCTGCAAATCAATTGCAGCCAACTGACTGGTGCCGGCGCCAAAAGCCAAAATGTGGGAACTTTTTTCCAGTATGTCACAGATGTCTTCCAAAAGCTTTTCATCAAGAGACGCGAGTGTATTTTGCAGTGCGTTAACATGACGGGAAGCCAATTTTTTCAGTATCCCAGCATCTTCTCCCTCTTTCGTATCGGTGAATTCCGCCCAGACGGAGTTGAGCTGTCGGGCGATGGCGATCTTTAAATCCATATAACCGCGAAAACCAAGTTGCTGGGCAAATCTGACGATGGTGGTCTGGTCGCAATCACAGATTTTAGCCAGTTCCTGCACCGAAGAGGAAATCACTTTCATCGGGTTTTCCAACACGTAATCAGCGATGATCCGCTTTTTGGCGCCCAATGAGTTGTATCCCGTTTGGATTGCGGTGCGGTAGTCTATGTTTCCAGTAGTCATCGCGCTCCTCCAATTAATATGTGCCTAAAGATAAGCAATAAAAATGCTTTTTCAATCATAACTAAGCACCTTCTTTGCTTTTTTTTGACAAGCGGTCAGCCATTGATAATAGCCATATTCCTGTCGCCTCTTTGGTTTTCAGCGTCGAAGGCGCGCCTAAGATAGCCCAGGGCGGGCCGCCCTGGGTGGGAAGCAACAACAATCAAAGTCCTGTAAGGGCGTGACATACCGTTGGTTGCAAGAGGAGTGCCGCAAGCGGCAGGTTTCATGCCTCTTGATGCGCGCAGGCGTGGCGTTGGTAACTTTTCGGACAAGCTCTTCCTGGGCGCTCGTTACGGATGGAAGACTTGCAGTTCGCAGGCGGCTTCGGCGGGGACGTACAATGCCTTGCCGTCGCTTTGCCGGAAACGGCTGCGGCCGTAGTCGCGCAGTCTATCAACACCGATGGCGAGACTATCGGCGGGGGCCGTGATATCCAGGGTGAAATGCGCCAGGCCGTGTTCATCAACGGCCAGTTGCGGCAGCTCGACTTCCAGCCAGGTGAGGAAGCGGTCCTTCCGCAGACCCTTTGGGCTGACTTGCTGCTGTTGGCCGGCGTGGCTGAGGACGCAGTGCCACGCTGTATTGGGTGCGCTGACGATGGGCAAGCGCCAAGCGATGCGCGTGTCGGGCGCCAAGCTGTGCAACGAGGCCGGCAGGACCAGGCTTTTCTCCAGACGCAGGCCGCCTTCGGGTACGCCCAGGCTGCTGAGGCCGCCGACACTGAGGGGGCCGTGATCGTAGAGCAGCGTGGTATCCGGAAACTCCACCAGCAGGCCGTTGGGGCGGAAGCGCCGCATGAAAGCCGGCTCGACGCTGCTTTGCCAAAAGCTGAAGGCGCCGCAGGACAGAAAGAGGGCGATGACGACCTTGAGGGCAAAGGCAAGAATCTGCTGCCGGCGGCTGTCGCCG
>JAAZKQ010000008.1 GCA_012799755.1 Lentisphaerota bacterium
ACCCAGGAGCCCTTTGTTTATGGTGACATCGCTCTCCTGCCGATTTTTGCCGACGGCGTCCGCAATGCCCGGCTGGTGTACGCGCATCATGACATTCGCGAGGACGCCTTGGTCGTCAGCTTGCGTGACGAGCATTATGCGCTGGCCGTTGAGCTGCACTACACGCTCTTTGGCGAACTTGACCTCATCAGCCGCCATGCGGTCATCCGCAATGAGGGCGACACGGCGGTCACGCTGGACGTTATCCGCAGCGCGACGGTCAATCTGCCGCCTCGCCAGGACTACCGCATCACGCATTTTGCGGGTAACTGGGGCGCTGAGCTGGGGCGTAATCAGTGCATGCTCACACAAGCGCAATTTCTGTTGGAAAACCATCGCGGCACCTGCGCCGCGCATCAACAGCAGCCCTTTATCGCGCTGGACCCCCGGGGCGAAAGCACTCAAAGCAGCGGCGAGGTCTTCTTTGCCGCGCTGTGCTGGAGCGGCAATTTCAAGCTCTGCGTTGAAAAAAGCTATCATGGCGAGGTGTCTATCTCCGCCGGCATCAACGACTTTGACTGCCAGCTTGAACTATCCCCGGCAGAGTCTTTCACGACGCCGGCCTTGGCCATCGGTTTTTCAGATGCCGGCTTTGATCGCATGAGCGAGATTCTCTACGACTGGCAGTTTGACTGGCTCAGCCCCCGTCCCAAAGCCTACGCCGAGCGCCCCATCATCTACAATTCGTGGTATCCTTACGAATTTGATGTCCACGAAGAGAACATCCTCGGCTTGATTGACAAGGCCGCGCATATTGGCGCCGAGCTCTTTGTGATTGATGACGGTTGGATGCCCAAGCGTGTGAACGATAGGGCCGGTCTCGGTGACTGGGTGGTTGATCCCCAGCGCTTCCCGCGCGGCTTCACCCCGATCACCGAAGCCTGCCATCAGCGCGGACTGCTCTTCGGCCTTTGGGTCGAACCCGAAATGGTCAATCCCGACAGCGATCTCTACCGTGCTCACCCGGACTGGGTTATCGCCGATCCTACCCGCCCGCGCAGCGAGCAGCGTCGCCAACTCGTACTGGACTTGTCACGTGATGACATTCGCGACTGGGCCATTCACTGGCTGGACCGGCTCATTGATGACTACAAACTTGACTACCTCAAGTGGGACATGAACCGCTACCTCAGCGAGAATGGCCCCAAGCGCGAGCTGTCTGTCCGCTATATCCAGAATCTCTACGCCATCTGGGAGCACCTCAACGAACGGCACCCGAATGTCCTCTTTGAGAATTGCGCCAGCGGTGGCGGCCGCGCCGATTTCGGCATGGTGCCCTACGCGGACCGCATCAACCGCAGTGACAATGCGCGGCCCAGCGATGTCATGATTCTCCATGAGGGGTTTTCGACGCTCTTTGTGCCCAAGACAGCGGGCGGTGCGGGCAATATCTCGTCGGATGCGAGCACGCCTCTGCCTTTCCGGATTCATCTGGGCATGACCGGCTCCATGAGCGTGGGCATCAATCTTCTCAAGGCCACGGATGAGACCATTGAGCAACTGCGCCAAGCCACGGCGGCCTTCAAGCTGGTGCGCGGCGACTTGCAGAACGCCTACGTCTACCACCTGGCCTCCGCCAGGGAAAAGCCCTATGCCGTCTGGCAGTACCTGCGTCGCGACCGCAAGACCTTCGGGCTCTTCGCCTTTGGCCACGGCATGCGACTCTGGGACCGCAATCTTCCGCGTTTCCGCATGCGCGGGCTCATTCCCGACGCCATCT
>JAAZKQ010000561.1 GCA_012799755.1 Lentisphaerota bacterium
GAGGGGGAGGAAAGGGTCAATGACCCTTTCCTCCCCCTCACAAAACCTAACTATGCCTCTAGCAAGCTGCCGGCTTGGCTCGGCGGGCCGGATTGTTGGGCACTCGCAGCATTCTACCGCGGCGTTCCCTGGGCAGACTCTCATCCGGACTGTAGGCCAAAGCGCCATTGACATAGACGCGCTTCACCCCGGTGCAGGGCACGTTGGCCTTGCCATAAGTGGCTGCACTTAGGTATTTTTCCGGCTCGAAGATCACCAGATCGGCAAACCAGCCCGGCGCCAAACGGCCACGCCCGCTCAACTGGAACTGTCGGGCGGAAAGCGCGCTCATGCGCCGGATCACGGCCTCAATGTCGGCTTCCTGCCGTGCTATCTGGAAAAATCTCGGGAAGGTGCCGAAAGAGCGCGGATGCGTGCGTCCATTGGCAAAGGCGTAGATATTGCCGTCGCTGCCGGCCAGCATCCAGGGCTGAGCGAGAAAACGCTGCAGATTTGCTTCCGACATGGTGCCAAAAACGGCACTGGGCGACGCCTCTGAGAGCAGCTTGACACAAGCCTGTGCGCCGCTCACGCCCAGCTCCTTGGCGATTTCCGCGATGTTCTTGTCGAGAAACTTCGCGTGTTCCGGGGCGCTTGAACTCACCAGGATAATTCTATCCCAGCTGTCATAGGTGCTGGTGTCGTTTTCCAGGAGGGCCGTCAGCTTGGCTCTGTCCTCGGCCGACTCTCGCAACAGCTTGGTAAGCGAGGCGTTGTCTATTTTATCGTATGGTGCGGGCACCGCCATGCGCAGCGTGGTGCTCAAATAGGTGTAGGGGTAGCGGTCGGCAAAGACTTCCAGCCCTTCGGCGCGGGCCTTTTCCACCATGGCCAGGGCCGCATCCTGTTTGCCCCAGTTGCGCTCATGCGAAGTCTTGAAATGGCTTATTTCCAGGATGCCGTCGCCGCTTTTCGCAATTTCGATAGCCTCAGCCAGCGATTCAAGCAGCGTGTCGCCTTCGTCACGCATATGAGTGCAGTATGGCTTGCCGGTGCCGCGCAGAGCGCCGGCGATCTCCTTCAATTCCTCCGTGTCCGAAAAATTTCCGGGAATATACCAAAGACCGCTGGAAAGGCCTGCCGCTCCCTGTTGCAGGGCCTCTTGCAAGATTTTCTTCATTTCGGCTATCTCGGCCCTGGTGGCCTTTCGGTTCTCATAGCCCATCACCTTTGTCCGCAGCGAATTATGTCCACAGAGCGCGGCGATGTTGAGAGCCGGGTTCACTGCCTCGACACGTCGGCAGTAGCTTTCGAATCTGCCGACGCTGTTGCCCGGCGCATTGTCTTCCTTGGCAGTGACAAAGGGTGAGCCGCCGCAACTGCCGACCACTTCGGTGGTCACTCCCTGGGATATCTTGCTGTCGCCTGTGGGCACATTCAGCACTAGCGTATCCGAATGGGTGTGTACATCAACAAAGCCCGGACACAGGATGGCGCCTTCAGCAGAAAAGACCTCTTTGACGCCGTTGCGCGGCAGGCTGCCGGGTGTGCCAAGCGACATGATCTTGTCATCCTTGACCATCAATTCACCCTGAAAAGGCGGCGCGCTGCTGCCGTCATAAACCAAAGCGTCACAAATCAGCAAATCTGCAAAGTCAGCCATCTTTTCGCCTTTCCCTGTTGGTAAATAAAAAACCGGCATACGCCTTGTTTGGAAGCGCCCCACTTCCAGCTGCCGAACCCTTCCGACGCGTCCACTAATTTAACGTAATGGCCGGTTAATGTTTGGGAAGGATGAAAAAAATTGCTTGCTCAGCCATGCACTGTCCTTGGATTGCGGAGAATGAGCGCCCTCGCAATTAGAAGGCCACGGTGATGGTGCATTGGCCGTTGATATGGGGGATGGTGATGATGTGGTCGGCGAAGGTGGCAGCAGCGGGAGTGAGGGCCTTGGGCGGCGTGCTGATGCCGGCGAGTCGCAGGGTTGCGGGGCCCTTGCCAACGAGGCCAATGCGGAGGACGCCGTCGGCAAAGACGGCTTCGGTGACGGCGATGTCGGCTGGCGTGAGTTCGGCGATATGCGGTCCCCGGTTCGGCAATTGGCGCGTGCGGAGC
>JAAZKQ010000562.1 GCA_012799755.1 Lentisphaerota bacterium
ACTTGGCCAATCCACCCGTCAACAGCTGGGGCGGCAATGAGAATAAGATCATGGAAGTGCCCTTGGCGTTGCACGGTGCCGGTTTTGACTTTCAGCGCGAGCCCACCCAAGGCCATTTCTTCTTCAGTCACCTTGTCTTTGAACCCCAAGCCACAACTGCCAATACGACGACGTTGATTGACTTCGCCAAGCAACAACCGACCATTAACCTGCACCGCGCCGCCGAGCTCAAGCACAACTACGCCTACACCAATGTCGGTGCCGACGCCGAAACGGCACTCACGCTCAGCTGGGAAAAGACGCCCGCCAAGCACTACGAATTCTTCGTCAATCAACGCATACCCCTGCCGACCTTCACGAGCGCCGTCTTTCGGGTCAACGCCTTCTTCCCCGAGAACAACGACGTGTCACTCCTGAATCTGCGCCTCAGAGACCAGGACGGCGAAATCTTGCAGTACCGCGTGCCCTTGGCGGCAGCCGACAGCGGCTGGCAGGAGATCGTTTTTCCGATGAATACAAGCATCATCAACAAAAGTTCCTGGGGAGGTCACAGCACCAACCACCGTCTTGATTTTCCCGCCGGCTTCCACGGCTTCGCCGGTGATTTTCGCAATCGCGAGGCTACAGGCTGGATGGCCATCGGCAAAGTCAGCGTTGAAGTATTGACGGACTTCCGGCCACTCATCCCTACGCTGGAGACCGGCAATCCCATCCATGTTCTCGTGCCGGGAGAGGAAGACAAGCTCGGCCTGCGTATCAACAACCACAAGCCCCACAGCGTCAAAGCCCGCATCAGTTACACGATTCGCAATGGGCGCGACGTGGAAATCGCTGCCGCCGAGCAGAATATGGCCATCACCAGCGGCACGGATTTTCTCTTGCCTCTGCCGGCGCCCAAGGAACAGGGGCCCTACTATGTTGATGTCGTCTATCAAGAAGACGATCCGCGGGTGGAGCCCCTCAAGGTCAACTACAGCTTTGCCGCCATGCAGCCTGCCGGGCCGACTGTTGGACGTGGCAAGGGCTTCCTCTTCGGCGTCTGCTCACACCCGCAACGCCACCCCCGCGAACAGCAAGAACTGGAAGCTATGGCCGCCGCCTGGTGCGGCGCCAAAATCGTTCGCGAAGACATCAGTTGGAGCCGTATGCAGCCTGCTGCGGATCGTTGGAACTTCGACAGCTTCGATTTCACCGTTGACGCCTTCGCCAAATACGACATTGAATTGGCGCCCATTTACAGCTACTGCGCCCCCTGGGCCGTCGCCGAGGATTGGCAGCCACTTAAGCCCGAGCTCAAACGCGGTGCCCGCCCCGACTACCAACACTGGGCCGCTTTCATCCGCGGCTTCGCCGAACGCTATCGCGGCAAGGTCCATTATGTCGAAGTGTGGAATGAGCCCGACCTGCACGGCTTCGCCAACTTCAGTGCCGAAGAGTACATCGAACTGATGAAAATCGCCTACCGCGAAACCAAGAAGGCCGCGCCAGAAATGACCGTGATGACCGCCGGCTTCACCTGCATGCCGCCCTACGCGCGTCTCAACGACGAAAAGCACATGGAAAAGACGCTCACCCTCGGCCGCGGCTTTTACGACATCCACGCCTTCCATGGCCATGGCCCCTACGTCCACTATCGCAACCAGATCGAACGCATGCTGCCTTTCCGTGACAAACTCGGCGTCACCGCGCCGTGGTATGCCAACGAAACGGCCATAACATCCGTGCACATCGGCGAGTACCGCCAAGCGGTCACCCTCTTCCAGAAATTCCTCTATAGCTGGGCGCGTGGCTCCATCGGCTACAACTGGTACGACCTGCGCAATGACGGCTATGACCCCAAGGAAAGCGAACACAATTTCGGCCTTGTCACCAAGGACTTCCACCCCAAGGCCGCCTATGTGACCTACAACGCCCTCGCCAATGTCTATCGCGAAGCCGGCTACATTCGCGACATGGCCTTGCTCCATCAGCTCGAAGGCTTCCTCTTCAAAAGCCGCGAAGGCGACTTCCTTCTGGCAAACTGGAATCTTGACAGCCAGAAGCCCTCGCGCCTCATCGTCCTCACTGACATCAGCGGCAGAGCGTCGCACATTGACCTTTTCGGCAACGAACGGCAGCTCAACGTCGTCAACCAGGCCGTCGTCATCAACATTGACCGCGAACCCAGCACGATCCGCATCAGCGGCCAGACGGCCG
>JAAZKQ010000563.1 GCA_012799755.1 Lentisphaerota bacterium
ACAGCCACCCAAACAATAATCTGCGCCAATCTGCGAAATCTGCGGATAAAAAGCTTCGCGCCGTCGAGTGAGGCAAAACTCCCCAGCGCCAAACAGCCCACCCAAACAATAATCTGCGAGAATCTGCGAAATCTGCGGATAAAAAAGCTTCGCGGATGCTCTCTATTTCGCCTCAACGAGCTTGAGTTCCCAAGGCTGCAAGCTATATGAGCTTTCCCAACCCTGCCATTGGAGCGTGCAGCTTTGCGGCTCCTCGCTGATATTGATCAACAGGACGGCGCTATCGCCATCGGGAGCTTGGAAGGCGTTGTGGAGGATAGCCGGGAACTCATGTTTGACCTCAATGGGCAGCCAGCGCGTGACTTCGCGCGTCTTGACCCAGAAGCTCAGGCGATAACTCTTGCCGACGGCCAGCTTGCCACCGTCAATGGGCAAGATCTGTTTGAGCTGCGCCAGGTCGTTATCAGCGGCGCAGGCAAGCCTGAGAGCGTAGTTGCCGTCGTGAACATCCTTTTCCTCGCGGTGGCAGGTTCCCTTAAATACTCGCTCCCGATAGTCGGTGATATGCTGCCAGTCGGCCGGTGTCTGCGCAGGGTCCGGCCAATCTTCAAAACTCGGATTAGGCAGGAGATTCTCGCCGTTGCCGCCGATTTCAGTCAATTTGAAGTCGTCATAGAGAATTTCGCCCTTTTGACGCAGGCTGAAAGGCACATGAAGTTCCTGGGCGCCGGCGCTGACCGTGATGTCCATGCTATACTGCCGCCAAGTCCCCTTGCCGGCATCGCTAAGGTCAATGGCGCTGGATGCGCTGTCAATCGTCCTGCCGGCATCTTTCGTCATCGTGTAGAGCTGTCCGCTGAGCTTGGCCGCCCGGCTGGAGCGCAGGGTCTTTTCCAATCGCGCCGTCGTCAGTGGCGGCGGATGCAGCATCTTCCCCTGCATGAAGTACTTGCCGGCGCCGGCGGCGGCAAGGTCGGCCCACTGTGTCATAATCTTGAAAACGGCGTTTCCAGGCCGCCTTAGCTCAATGAAGCTGCCGTCGGCCTGCATTTCATCAAGGACGATCTGATCAAAGGCAATGTTGCCTTTGCCATTGAGGCGCAGAGTAATACGCATAGCCTGGGTTCCGGGCGGAATGGTAAAGGGCTGCGCGTAGGATTGCCACTCTTGGTTGCCGGCGGCGTTAGTATGCCACACGTCAAGCTCTTTCCAGAACTGCCAATTACTGTCGCTCATTGCCGACAGACTGAGGCCACCGCTGCCGCTCAGTCCTGCGGACCGCATCATAAAGCGCAGGCGGTAGTTGCCGCCTATTGTCAGCGGCAGATCGGCCAGCGGCAGCAACTGATAGACATTGACCTGCTCGCCGTCAGCCCCGACGATGCGCAAGGCAGCGGCGCCCTGCCCCGGCTTGGCGCTGTCATGCTCCACTATGGCCTGTCCCTGCGCTTTGCTGCGCCAGATGGTCCAGCCCGCCGGGTTCCCGTCGGGCTTGTCAAAGTCCCCATTCACGACCAAGGTCTCACCGGGAAATCTCATTTGGTGTTGCTTGCATGAGGGCATTTCGCCGCTGATGACGGCCTGGGCGAGAATCAGCGCCACCGGTTCACCATGTGGAGGAATGTGGAAGACCGGGATGTACTCGTTGTACAGATAGGGGAAAATCGCCGCATGCTTGCGGGGATACTGTTCCCATTGGTTGATACTGAACACCGACCGTGCATGCCGGTAGTCATAGAGCCCAAAATCCTGGGCGAAAAGCTCTTGCGGTGACTCCAAGCTGAAAACCATCCCGGGATATTTGGCATCGGCCCGTGTGCGCAACAGCGTCATTTGCTCGCGCGCGGCATCGCTATCCCAGCGACCAAAGCCCGGCGGGTGGCCATGTTCAGTGTCGAAGCATGCGGTGCGGCCATCACTGGGCCAGGCGCCGCCCACGACTTGGTCGAGCTGCACAACATCAACGCCGCGCGCGGCCATGTCGTCCACGGCGTCGGCAAAGAAATTGCGTGTCCAGGCATCACCGCGACAGAGCGCGGCCGTCTGGCCGCCTTGGAGCCATGATGGTTTCTTGAGAACTGTGGTGCCCATGCGGTCCTTGACCGCGTGTTTTTCGCCTCTGGCGGCGAAATCCCGGCGGTCATCCCACTCGAAGCTGCCGTCCGTCCGTTGTTTGCGGGTCAGTGTCCATTGGTAGGTTGATGGGAAAAGGCAGACGTGGCCGCCCATGTCGGCAATCTTGCGAGTCATGGCGGTGAATGCTTCATCTGAGGGATAGAAAGGGGTGTACTTTGGCGCCACCCAGTTTGCGACCTTTTCGAAGCCGAAGAAGGTCAAGAATGGCGGCGTCTTGGGAAAGTACTTGGACCACTTGTTGTCCAGCCAGTCACTTACGACATCCGGCCCGCCGTCGCTGCGCAGTTCCCATTGCACGCGAATGCAGCCGTCTTTGATCCAGTCGGGAATATCCTTGC
>JAAZKQ010000564.1 GCA_012799755.1 Lentisphaerota bacterium
AGCGGCCGCCCGCATCCTGCGAGAACTGGGCACGCCCTGCCTTATCATGCAGCCATCCTACAGCATGTTCAACCGCCGCATCGAAAATGGCCTGCTGACCACACTGGAGAGCGAAGGCATGGGCTGCATCGCCTTCTCGCCGCTGGCCCAGGGCCTCCTCACCGACAAGTATCTCCAGGGCATCCCGCAACAATCTCGCGCCGCCCGCCCGACGGGCTTCTTGAAAGCCGAGCATGTCACGGAAGAAAAAATCGCCAAGGCCCGCCTGCTCAACGAGCTGGCGCAGCAGCGTGGTCAGACCTTGGCGCAAATGGCTCTGGCCTGGGTTCTGCGTCATCCCCAGATGAGCTCCGCGCTCATCGGCGCCAGCCGTCCCGACCAGATTGAAGACTGCGTCGGCGCCCTGCAAAATCTCGCTCTGAGCAACGATGAACTCGCCCGCATTGACAGTATTCTTGCCTGAATCTCCGCCCATGGCCACGAGCAGCACCAGCAGCCGACAGCCGATCTTCGCCTACCAGGTTGATCGTGTCCAGGTCGCCGACCTGAATTTTCGGCTTTGTATGATCAAGGACCTTGACGAGGCCCTTGATCACTACGTGCGCACCTCACCGGCTGACACCGACATGATCCCCTATTTCACCCGCCTGTGGGAGTCTGCTCAGGCCCTGGCGCACTGCCTGGTCGAGCAACCCGCACTCTGCCGGAACAAACGCGTGCTGGAGCTCGGTTGCGGCCTGGGACTGCCCGCCATGACCGCAGCCAAGCTCGGCGCCGCCAGTGTCACCGCCAGCGACTTTCATCCAGACAACGAAGCTTTCTTCCTCAACAATGCCCGCCTCAATGGCTTGGACGACATTATTTACCATCGGCTGGACTGGCGGCGGCCTGACCTGCCGCTGCCATTTGAACTCGTCATCGGCAGCGATTTGATCTACGAAAAGGAGATGATCGCGCCTTTGGCGTCCTGCGCCCGGCAGCTCTGCGCGCCCGGTGGCACCTTCGTCCTGGCCGATCCCGGTCGCAGCAACCTCCAAGAGGCCGCCAGCGCCATTGAGCAACAAGGTTTCAGCATGGATATCCGCGCCGACGGCGCCATCTTCCTGCTATTCTTCACGCGCCAGTAACTTGGAATGGGAGAAGCCGCCATGAATAACAACACGAAAGACTTGGTTGGAGCCGTGACTCACCATCAGCTCGCCCTGACCGCGCTTCTCGTGTTCCTGGCCCTGCTCCTGCCGGCCCACAGTGGCAACGCTGCCGAGCTCACGACTCAGGCTTGGCCCAACAACTCCGAGGGCTTCGCCGCCTTTGCCGCGAAGCTCAACGAACGCAACCCGCGCAACCTCGCCGCCAGGCCCGAAGCCTATGTCCTCGGCGCCGGCGACCGGCGCATCTTGGAACTTGCCGACGGCGATGCCGGCGCCCGCGGCGCCGAAGGCCGCGTCGGTATCGGCGGCCAGCCGTCCATCTACGCCGTGTATCTCGGCAAAGCCACGCCCATTCACGCTGTCGGCTTCTACACCTACAACATTGACACGCGCGCCAACCAGGACTACGAAGTGCGCTTCGCCGATAACAGCGGCAACCCGGGCAAACGCCCCAACTTCCCGGACAACGCCGCCCTCACTACCGGCGACAAGGTCATCGGCCCCGACGCCGGCGGCTTCCTCAGCGTCTTCGCCAATCCCGACGGCTCGCCGCTGATCGCCAAGGCCGACTGGGTGGAGTTCCGTATCTGGCGCACCTACAATGTCAAGGCCGGCCATCCCGCCCGCAGTGACAAGCCCGAAAGCTGGACCGCCGGCATTGAACTCGAAGTCTGGGGCGCGCCTGACGACGTGATTGAGCTCAGCCCCGAAATACTCGCCCGCCGCGCCAAGCTCAAAGAAGTCCCGAAGGCACCGCCCCTGATTCGCCGTGACTCCTGGGACGATACGCTCCTGGCCACCCGTGAGGCAGTCACTGCCTGGGAAAAGCAACTCGACGACATTCTCATGCTTGAGCACGGCGCGGACTTCGGCCCCTGGCAAATCGCCGGTCCCTACCCTGCTGACAGCACCCAGGCACAGCTGTCGGCCATCCCCGGCGACAGTCCCGACTGGCGGCCCTGCCGGCAACTCGCCGACGGCCAAGGCTGCGACCTCGGCAAAGTCCTGTCGCTCAGCCCCGGCGCCACCCTCTTCCTCCGCCGTAGCGTGACCTGCAACAAGAATTTTTACGGCGACTTCCCGCTCAGCGCCCACATTGCCATGCTGTCCGGCCAGGCGCGCTTCGTCGCCTCCGGCGCCAGCTGTCAGGGCGACCGCGCCTTGACTCTGCAAACCTGGGATATGAAGGGCAAACAGGGCGACTCCGAACTCCTGGTCAAACTCAGCGCCGACGATGCCGGGCGCTGTCCCTTCTACTTCCAGCCGCAAGCCATGGTCAACAACCGTCTCAGCGCCGGCAATCGCGACCAGCGCATCAGCCGCCGCCGCGCCGTCTTCAATCAGGTCCGTCGCGAATTCAACGACCCGCTGAGCACGCTGCTGCTCAGCCGCGAGGAATTCGATCAGATCTGGCTCAGCTACCGCGAACTCCACATGGCACAGATTCGCTGGCAGCCTGACGAATGGGCGCCCGGCTTGGCTCCTCTTTGGCTCGCCGGCCGCTACCGCGCCATGGCCGGCAAACGCCTCGCGGCACTCGCCGCCGAACTGGCCGTCGCCGAACCCATGATCGCCATCCAGGCCCGACCGGCCCTTGACGCCATCGCCGCCGAGCTGCAAGACAATGATGCCCCCTACGCCTGGCCTGCCGACCGTGACCGCTATCGGCGAATCATCGCCCTCGCTGAAATGGTCGCCGTCGCCCGTCAAATCGAATCCATGCGCCTGGCCGTCGAAGACCAGATCGTCACCTTCACCAAGGACTATCCCCGCGGCAACGAACACCTTGCCGCAATCAGCGCCCACAAAGAACGCTCCCTGGCCCTCTGGCGGCAAACTCTCCTGGACAAGGAACACGCCCTGCCCGCCATTGTCGCCTACAAACAAGAACTCGACCAGCTCGCGCAACATGTGCTGCTTGACAACCCGCTCCTCCGCTTCGACAAGCTGCTCGTCGTCAGCGAAGGTTTCCACTTCGCCAGCAACTGGGGCGGCGCCAATTTCCTGGGCAAGAAGTTCCTGACCCTGTCGCCGCCGCGACCCGACGGCGAACTCACGCTGCTGCATGACGCCGGTCGCATCACGGACTACGATCTTGATTTCGACGCCCAGAAAATCCTCTACGGCAATGGCCGGCATATCATGGAGATCGGCGTTGACGGCCAAGGCCTCCGTCAAGTCACCACGGTGGAAGATCAGCACGTCAAGCATTTCGACGGCTGCTACCTGCCGAGCGGTCAGGTAATCTTCTGCTCCACCGCCTGCGAACAGGCCGTGCCCTGCACCGGCGAGTGGTATGTGGCCAATCTTCACCTGGCCGAAGCCGATGGCAGCGGCGAACGCCGCCTCTGTTTCGAGCAAGACCACAACTGGAACCCCAGCGTCCTCAACAACGGCCGCGTCATCTACACCCGCTGGGAATACACCGACACGCCCCACTATTTCACCCGACTGCTCTTCCACATGAATCCCGACGGCACCGCCCAAATGGAATACTACGGCAGCAATTCCTACTGGCCCAATTCCATGTTCTGGCCGCGCGCCATCCCCGGCCACCCGTCAGCCGTTGTCTGCATCGTCAGCGGCCACCACGGCACCGCCCGGCAGGGTGAACTGCTGCTGCTGGACCCCGCTCGCGGCCGCACGGACGCACAGGGCGCCATCCAGCGCATCCCTGGCCGCGGCAAGCCGGTCGAGCCCGTCATCCTTGACGGACTTGTCGAAAAATCCTGGCCGCGCTTCGCCGCGCCATGGCCGTTGGCGACTGCGGACGGCGCCCTCGGCGCCGGCAAGTACTTCCTGGTCAATATGCGCAAAGACCCCTATTCATCCTGGGGCGTCTACCTGGTTGACGTCTTTGACAACCTCACCCCCATCCTCATGGGCAATTACATGGCGCCGCGGCCCTTGCAGCCGCGCCCGCGACCACCGCAGATCACCTCTCGCGTCAACCTCGACAAGGATTACGGCTTCGTCTACATGTCCGACGTCACCCGCGGCCCCGGCCTGCGCGGCACGCCCGCCGGCGTGGTCAAAAAGCTGCGCATCGGCGCCCATCACTACCGCTACGGCAGCAATAGTGACACCTACGCCTCGTCCTACGAGGGCGGCTGGGACGTCAAGCGCATCATCGGCACCGTGCCAGTACAGGAAGATGGCTCGGCCTTCTTCTCCGTGCCGGCCAACGTCCCCATTTTCGTCCAGCCGCTGGATAGTGAGGGCAAGGCATTGCAGACCATGCGCAGCTGGTTCGTGGCCATGCCCGGCGAGACGGTCTCCTGCGTCGGCTGCCATGAGCCCCAGAACAGTGTTTCACCAGCGAAGCCCGGCCTGGCCGCCAAAAAGCCGCCGAGCGCTTTCACCCTCTGGGAAGGCCCCATCCGCGGCTTCGGTTTCGACCAGGAAGTCCAGCCCGTCCTTGACCGCCGTTGCGTCAGCTGCCATGACGGCAGCGGCAGGCAGGGCGCGGCGCCGGCCGGCATTGATCTGCGCGCCAAAAGCCTGCATCAGGACTTCAACGGCCGCTACAGCCCCGCCTACATGGCCCTCCATCCCTACGTGCGGCGCGCCGGCTACGAAGCCGACTATGCCATGCAAAAACCCGGCGAATGGGAGGCCGACACCTCGCCGCTGGTCCAGATGCTCAAAAAAGGCCACCACTGCGTGACCCTCGATCCCATCGAATGGGAACGGCTCTACACCTGGATTGATTTCAATGTGCCCTACGCGCCCAACTGGCGTCAAAGCCATCGGCCGCCGCAGGACAGCCAGGTCGAGCGCCGCGCCAAATACAAAAAGCTCCACGCCAATCTTGACGATCAGGACGAGCTTATTCTGCCTGCGCCGCCACCGGTCGCGCCCGTTGCCCCGGCGCTGCAAAAGCCCCCACCAGCGCCACTCGCCCTGCCAGGCTGGCCCTGGTCGGAAGATGACGCCCGCGCCCGCCAGGCCGCGCTGACGCCGCGCGAGTTGACCCTGGAGCTGGCGCCCGGCATCACCATGCACTTCGTGGCCATACCCGCCGGCGCCAGCGTCGTTGGCGACCACCGCGGCACACCTGACGAATGGACCGAGCGCGCCGTCAATATCAGCGAGCCGTTCTGGCTGGGCGTCTGCGAAGTGAGCAATAGTCAATATGCCTGTTTTGATCCCCTGCACGACAGCGCTTACATGGACGCCCGCAACAAGGACCGCATCACCCGCGGCTACCCCGTGAACAAGCCCGACCAGCCCGTTGTGCGCATATCCTTCGCCGAAGCCCAGGCCTTCTGCGCCTGGCTCAGCGAACTCAGCGGCCGGCTCTGCCAGCTCCCCAGCGAAGATGAATGGGAACACGCCTGTCGTGCCGGCACCGCCACGCCCTGGCCTTTCGGTGACGCACTCCCCGCCGGCCGGCAAAACCTGGCCAATATCGCCGACGCCAGCCTCAACCGTTGGGGCTGGGGACGCTGCGAAAAGGACTATAACGACGGCAGCATGTTCACCATGCCAATCGGCAAAACCATCCCCAATCGCTGGGGTCTGTATGATATGATCGGCAATGTCGCCGAATGGACTGATAGCCCCTACGCCGGCAATGACAGCCTTCGCGTCGTCCGCGGCGGTTCGTGGAACGACCGGGCCATCCAGGCCCGCTCAGCCTCACGCTGGCGCTATCCGCGCTGGCAGCCGGTCTACAACGTCGGTTTCAGAGTCAAAATCGCCATGCGTCAAGCCGCCCCCAACCCATAGAAAGATTGCACAATGCACGAAAGCATTCAGGACTGCATCACCGCCATCAATCGTCTGCGCAAGGAACGCCGGGCGGTGATCCTCGCTCACACCTACCAGCCCGCCGAAGTCCAGGACATCGCCGATTACGTTGACGACTCCTACGGCCTCAGCGCCAAGGCCGCCGCAGTCAAAGACGCTGACCTCATCGTCTTCTGCGGCGTGCAATTCATGGCCGAAACCGCCGCCATCCTCAATCCCGGACGCAAAGTCATCATGCCCGACCCCAGCGCCGGCTGTCCCATGGCCGATATGATCACGGCGGAGAAATTGCGCGCTTTCAAGGCCAAGCACCCCGGCGCGCCCGTCGTCTGCTACGTCAATTCCACCGCCGAAGTCAAGGCCGAAAGCGACATCTGCTGCACCTCCGCCAACGCCGTCAAAATCGTCAAATCCCTCGGTGATGCGCCGGAAATCATCTTTGTGCCCGATCAGTTCCTGGGCAAATTTGTCGAAAAGCAGCTTGGTCGCCGCCTGCTGCTCTGGGAGGGCTGCTGCCCGATACATCACAATCTCGGTTCCGACTGCATCGCCCGCATGAAGGCCGAGTATCCCGACGCAAAGGTCATGGTGCATCCGGAAACCCCTCCCGATGCTCAGGCCGCCGCCGACTATATCCTCTCCACCGGGCAGATGATTGAGCTGGTCAAAAATACCAAGGACAAGCGCTTCCTCGTCGGCACCGAGGACGGCATTATCCACGCCTTGCGCAAGGCCGCCCCGCACTGCGACTTCATCCTCATCAGCCCAACCCTGCGCTGCCCGAATATGAAGAAGACCACCCTGCCCAAAATCCGTCAGGCATTGGCAAGCGGCGAAACCGTCATCAGCGTTGATCCCCTGATTGCCGCCAAGGCCAAAAAAGCCATTGACGCCATGCTCGAGGTCAGCCGCCGCCCCTGACGCCAATCTCCCGGCTGTTGGCGCTCTTCGTTCCTGACTGTTTTTTATCCGCAGATTACGCCGATTGGCGCAGATTATTTTTTTAAGGGTGGCGGTTTGGCGGTCCAGTAGCTGTTTGGCGGTCCAAGGCGCAAAAGCGGCTGGAAGCCGCTTCTACTCTGGCCGGCGCCAGGCTTTTGGCCCGCCGCCCCTGACGTAAACGGTCACCCGTTGATAATTGGCCGGTCCAAGGGACGCTGAGACCGATGGAACGAATTGCGGCGGCGTTGGGGCGAGGACTCACGACTCATAAGGCATGATCCCATGGATTGGACAACTGAGACGCCCTGGACCGTGGGGAATG
>JAAZKQ010000565.1 GCA_012799755.1 Lentisphaerota bacterium
CATTTTCATGCCGTTGTTCCGTCGCAGTGCAACGCCACAGCTGCTGGAAACCCTGCAACGCGGCGCCGCCGATTTGGCTGACGCCATGCGACATGATGAGGAAGAGCCACCGCCGGAAGCCACGGGTAGCAGTGACTAAGGCATTGGCAATAAAGCTATTAGTGATCTTACAAACAGACTCAGGAACGAGTTGAATCATTGGTTATGGCCGAGGACGCAATTCCTCCGATCAAGCAGGTAGAAAAACAATACAAGGAGAACATCATGGACCAGCGACTTACGGCATTGGCGAAGCAAAAAGCGTTTGAGTTGGGAGCGGACCTTGTTGGTGTCGGCAACATTGAGCGCTGGTCGGCAGCGCCCCCACTGATGAGCCCCTTGGGGATCATGCCGGATGGTCGGGCCGTGATGGTCTGCGCGATACACCACACAGACGCGATGATTGAGATCGGCGGCGAGGGCTCGCCTCATGAGCAGGGCACCTACTCCTACCAGTATTTCATGAACAACCAGCTCGATGTTATTTCCTATGCCATGGGCAAGTTCTTCGAGGAGATGGGCTACCGCGCAGTGCCCATCACCGCGAGCAATATCTGGCGCTATCGCGAGTACAAAGGCCTCAAGGCCGTCTTCGCGCCGGACATGTCGCATATCTATGCGTCGGTCGCCACCGGTCTGACCGAGCTGGGCTTCAGCGGTCTGGCAATGTCGCCCGAGTACGGCCCACGCAACCGTTTCGTCTCCATCATCACCGACGCGCCGCTGGTGCCCGATCCGCTGTTGCCCGGCGGCACCCTCTGTGACAATTGCGGCCAGTGCAAGCATCACTGCGCCACCGAGGCCTTCTCCAAGGAAGTCAAGGGCGAAGTCGCCATTGAGATCGAAGGCCACAAATACAGCCGCTGCAACAAGAATCTCTGGCGTTGCGCCTGGTCCGAGCACTTCGGCTTGGACTGCGAAGCGGATATTCCTGAGAAGGTTGACGAAGAGGTCATCGTTGAGAAGATCAAGGAATTGGGTATGCGCGGCGGCACCATGGGCTGCTGCTTGAAGTACTGCCTGCCCTCCGACAAGCGCTCCTGGAACAAGAAGTACAGCAGCGCGCCCATTCGCAAAAAGGCCGTCGTGCCGGCGCGGCCCAATCCCGACCGGGGCGCGCAGGAGAGCATCCTCAGCAATGCCATGAGCTACGGTGCGGACATTGTCAGCGTACAGAGCGCGGCGGACTGGGCGGCCAAGGGCTTTGACCTGACGCCGCTGCTGCCCGATGTGAAATCCATCGTGTTGTTCGCCGTCTTGCCCCCGGCGCCGCCACCAGCCGGCGGCACGGGCGAAAAGCTCACCGGCCTGTCGTTCAACATGGGCTACGTCATGAACAAGTGCGCTTTCAATACTGCCGCCGCCCTCGAGAAGCTCGGCTACAGCGGTGCGCCCTATTTCATGGGCGGCCTGAAGCAGGATCCCGGTAAAACCGCCATTGAGAATGTCAAGAACCAGTGGAGCGCCGCCGTCAACGTCCCCTCAGCCGCTTTGGGCTTCACCCTCACCAGCGCCGAACTCACGCCTACTGAACGCCGTTCAGTCTATGGCGCCAAGCCCGCCGCGCTGGACAGCAAGGACAGCATCCGCAAACTCGCGCTGGAACTGGGCGCGGACGTCGTTGGCTTCAGTTCCGCCAAACGCCTGACCGACGCCATCAACAGCGTCCGCGGCGCCTTGGATGGCGAACGCATCCTCAATGCTCGCGAAACCGGCTCGCTCTGGCTGAACTCCCTGGCGGAGATCACAGAGAGCCAGCGCAAGGTCCATGTCCCGGCCGACTACTTGGCCGACGCCAAGAGCGTCATCGTCCTGGGCGTGCGTATTCCCAAGGAAAGCAGCGAATGCATGGGCCGCCGCGACGCCGAAGCCATCGGCCCCTACGCGTTCGCGCAGCATCAGAGCCATCGGACGCTGGGGAACGTCGTCCTCGCGTTGAACAAAGTCATGCAGGGCTGGGGCATCAACTGCGTGGCGGTAAACGACTTGGCCAACACCGGGTCGTGGATTTCCAACCCCCGCGGAGCCTTCCCGAATATCTTCGCCAATCGCTTGGCGGCGCTCTGCGCCGGCCTGGGCACCATCACCAAGGGCGGTTTCGTCAACAATCCGCAGTTCGGTACCAATCTGCGCTACGTGGCCATTATCACCGATGCCGACCTGCCCGAGGACGCCTTGGCGGATATCCATGGTCTGCGCAGCAAATGCGAAGGCTGCGACCGCTGTTTGACGCATTGCACGGTCAAGGCCTACAAGAGCGAAGCAGCCGTGCAAGTTGATGGCCATCGCCTCAAGTTCAACATCGTCGAACAGGCGCGTTGTGACTGGGCGCTGCGCTACGGGCTGGTTGCCGATGAAGGGCAGAAGCTGACCGGCGCGAAGACCGACGTCCAGCCGCCGGAAAACATCACCAAGGAAGCGCTCGCCGAAGCCCTCGCTGAGCGTGACCCGGTACTGCGCATCCGTCCCTGCGTGGCGGAAATGTGTGCCATGGCCTGCCCATACACCCGCTCGCAGCTTGATTGACAACTGTATTTATCTGTAGATGACATAAGGGCGGACCAATGTGTCCGCCCTTTTTTATCCGCAGATTGCAGATTACGCCGGAGTGTTTTTTATCCGCAGATTACACCGATTAGCGCAGATTTTTTCAGGGTGGCTTTTTGGTGGTCCAAGGCTTTTTCTGTTTCTTTTTTATCCGCAGATTGCGCAGATTAGCGCAGATTATTTTAGGGTGGGCTGTTTGGTAATCCGAGGTTCCTGCTGTTTCCTTTTTTATCCGCAGATTACGCCGATTAGCGCAGATTTTTTCAGGGTGGCTTTTTGGTAATTTAAGGCTCCTGCTGTTTCCCAATTACTTTATGGCCGGCTTAGGCAAACCGCCCCGGATCCGACCGATCCGTCCGATCCGCCTGATCAAGATATAAAGTCCGCCTTTTTTGTCCGTGCATGATGTGCTGTGCGGTGATGCGTGCCTCTCGGCTCTTGACGCTTGCGCTTCGGGGGCCTATCCTAATGCCATAACTCTTGCCGGGACACCAACGGCGGTTCCCGCGCAACACGCATTGGACCATCACTGGAGCCTACGATGATCAGCATCAGCAAGGGCCGGCTTACGGCCACGGCATATCCGCAATACGGCGGGAATCTCGCCAGATTGAACTGGAAAGGGCTGGAGTTGCTGCGGGCGCCGGAACCGCCTGACATCCTTGCCGAAATGCCCGAGCATTACGGTCTGCCGGTGCTGTTTCCGCCAAATCGCATCGCGGACGGCCGGTTCACTTGGAATGGCCGGTGCTGCGAGCTGCCATTGAATGAAGGGCGACCGCGCTACAACCACATTCACGGATTGGTGCTGCGCGAAGTCTGGACGATCGCCGACCAGAGCGATGACTACCTGGTAATGGAATATCGCTACGGCCAGCGTCACGAAGCCTTCGCTGGTTTCCCCTATCCATTCTGCCTGCGCCTGAGCTACCGGCTGAGCGATGACTGTCTGACGCAGGAACTCGTCGTACAGAATTGCGGTGACACGCCGCTGCCCTATGGGCTGGGCTTCCACAGCGCCTTCAATGCGCCAAAGCGCCTGCGGATAACTACCGAGCCGTGGCGATGGGAGATTCTCCAGCCGCGTCATCTCCCCAGTGAACGCCGTCTTCCCTGGGGTGACTTCGACCCCAACGAGTGGCTTGATCCCAGCTGGGGACGCATTTCGGTACACGCACCGGTCGGCATCGGCCAGCTCGTCGGCCGGCCTTTCCGCGGCGCCGTCCTCGACTATGGCGAACGCGTGTTTGCCTACGAAATTGATGACAAATTCAGCCAGTGGTTCCTATGGACGCCCGAACCCAACAGCGGCTTCATCTGTCCGGAGCCGATGTCGTGCATGGTCAATGCCCCGAACTTGGCCTTGCCGCCGGAAACCAGCGGCTTCACCGAGCTCGCGCCGGGCAACGAGGTCAGCTATCGTTCGACCATCCGCGAAATAGCTTCGCCTTAAGGTTGTGATCAGGCGGATCAGGCGGATCAGGCGGATCAGGCGGATCAGGCTGGGTGATCAGGCGGATCGGACGGATCAGGCAGATCAGCGGACGGATCAGACGGATCGGACGGATCGGACGGATCCGGCTATGTGATCAGGCGTGGTCAGGCTGATCAGGTGCGGTCAGTCTAAGTCACCCATAAAGTAATTGGGAAATAGCAAGGGCCTTGGACGACCAAAAAGCCCTCCCTAAAAAGAATCTGCGATAATCCGCGTAATCTGCGGATAAAAAATATCTGGAACCTTGGACGACCAAAAAGCCCACCCTAAAAAGAATCTGCGATAATCCGCGTAATCTGCGGATAAAAAAAGAAACAGAAAAAGCCTTGGACGACCAAAAAGCCCACCCTAAAAAAGAATCTGCGATAATCCGCGTAATCTGCGGATAAAAAATATCTGGAACCTTGGACGACCAAAAAGCCCTCCCTAAAATAATCTGCGATAATCCGCGTAATCTGCGGATAAAAAGCCTTTTCTCAGGCCAGGATGATGGGCGCGAAGACTGCCGGCTGATGGAAATTAAGCAGCGGTATCGGCGCCCAGGTCAGCCAATGCGGATGCGAGGTATGGTCGCCGCACTTGAAGAAATTTCCTGTCCAAGTCGCACCGCCGCCGATATGCTCGTCCAGCGCGCCGCAGTATGGTTCCAGTGCGGCAAACGGCAGGGTAAACTGGATGCACCAGGTCACCGGCGTGGTGATTTCGGGTTCCACACGCTTGGGCATGGTGCTGCGCAGTTTGATCATACTGCCGTGTTCGGACGCCACCCTGGTGAAATCAACAAAGCCGTCCTCTGTGCGGCGGGGATTGCGCACGTAGGAGAAAAGATACGCGCCGCCGGCGTTCATTTCGAGGTTGAAGTAGCCTACGCCCACTGGCGGTTTGAAGAAGAATTCCACGCAGGAGTCCGTACACACCGGCACTTGATAGCCTTCCTGGACCACGCGCACATAGCGGTCCTGGACCTGATAGATGCCGTAGATGGCCTGATCGTCGTGGAGGAGTCGCACAGCGACGCGGGGTCGGTGATCGCTGCTTTCCGGCCGGAGATTGTTGAGCACGGCGGTCTCGGCGGTTGACCACGCCGCTGCCGACCAGTCGGCGGAGAGCGCCGGCGCGCTCGTCGTGGCGTTGATGGTGTAACTCATGGCAGCTTCGGTGTAGGCGGGTGTTGTCATAGCTTGTTGTCCTTCATGTTATGTGGTGCTTCTTGGTACGTTTATCGCCAGATTATCTCCATGCGTGCCCACGTCATGCCTTGGGCACGGACAGGTCCGCCAGAAATTCCGCGGTAATCTTTTTGCCGAGGAGGAAAAATTTGCGTTCGGGGTGCCAGAGCACGTCTTCGCCATTGCGGGTAGTCAGGCTCGGATACACGCCGATATCAATGCGCTTGAGTGGTCCGAGGCGTTCGCCGTCATTGTCCATAAAGATCTTCGAGTCGCTGAACCAGATGGGCTGCTGGGCATCTGGACGGTATTCGCCGAGGGCGATGAATGCCGGTCGGCGGTTGCTGTGGGTATCTTCCGGCGCGCAACCATTGACGCGGCCACTATTGTTGTGGTGGAGAAGGACATAGCGCCCGTCATGCAGTTGATAGATGGGACAGCAACACAGCGGTTCAAGAATGGGCTGGCCGTGATCCCGACGCAATAGCGGCGAGGGGTTACTCCAGGTCGCGCCGTCGTCCGCAGAAACCGCATACCAAATGCAGCCGGCCATGGTCCGCATCACCAGGAACAGCCGTTGATCGGGCAAACGAACAATGCTGGGTTCCTGCGCCACACTGAGCAACGGCTGCTGATAATGCGGCACCCGCAGCGCCTGCGACGCGGGTGACCAGGTGGTCTTGATGTCAGACACCGCCGGATCGTCGTCAATATTCTCAAAACGGCAGAATTCGATGACGGTTTCCCACTGCGTCCACGACGAGGTCATGGGCGGCGTGCGCACGGCCTTGCTCACCCAGCGGCTGACGCCGTAGAAGTGCTTGCCGGCAAGATTGCGCATGGGTATCTGCCAGATAATCCAGTTGGATGGCACAGCCGGGTTGGGATGATCAAAGGCGCTGCGCGGCATGGGCACGGTTTCGGGCTTGGACCAAGTCCGCCCGCAGTCGTCACTGTAGACGCCGTCCATGGTGCCGGTGTGCTGGTGAATGACGTCATCAATGCCCTGGTATTGGTTATATAGCACATAAATGCGACCACTGCGGGAGACTAGCGGGAAGCCCCAGCTGGCCATGCGGCCATCGCCCGGTCGCCGCGGCCCAACCACATGCACGGGTGTGGACCAGCTCCGGCCGTCGTCAGCGCTGCGAGTGAACATGATGCGGTGGTCGCCGGCGCCTTCGTAGCTGCTCTGCGTCCACACGGCCATCAGCGAGCCATCCGGTCCGGGAAAGACCAGAAAATGCTCATTGCCCGTATCGAAGGTGCTGCCGTCCACACTCTTGGGCACATACACCACATAATCCGGCGCACTGCGTTGCAACTCACGCGCGATCAGGTCCATTACGGGGCTCCTTAAAAGTGTTTTTTATCCGCAGGTATCACAGCTTTCTCTGGCGTCATGGTTGCTCGTTGCGCCTGTCAGCGCCGGCTCTTGCTCGTCGCTTTCCTGATGGAATAGCCGAAGGCGCCCAGCCGTTTGCCGAGGACGTAGTACTCACGATTCGCGTAGGCCAGCAGGTCGGCTTTGTCAATGCGCAGCTTGCCCTTTTTATCAAGGATATCTTCCGAGACCTGCACCAACAGGATTTC
>JAAZKQ010000055.1 GCA_012799755.1 Lentisphaerota bacterium
ATAGCTCGCGCTTTCAGCGCTCAAATGCCAGGGAGAAGATGTTTTGCGGCAGTGTAGTCAGAATGACCGCAGGCACAGAGTTATCAATGGGTGACCGCTTACCAGCCCGGCATTTTTTTCTTCACGATTACTTGACGAATTGTTTCTGCCCTATATGTTAATGGTGCTTAACAAAAAACGACAGGAGTATCTATGGATGCCATGACCTTGGCGCTCAGTCCGGAAATGGAAGACTACCTTGAGACCATCGCGGCGTTGTTTCGCGCCAATGGCGAGGCGCGGGTGACTGACATTGCGGAGCGCCTTTCGGTCAGCAAGGCTGGAGTCACCCAGGCTTTGCGTTCTCTGGCCGCCAAGGGTCTCGTTGATTACCGCCCCTACGTTTCTCCGACGCTGACGGCGACGGGGATGCACATTGCGGAGCGGGTGCAGCGTCGCCACGATGTGCTCAAGCGTTTTCTGGCCGAGGTGCTGCTGGTTGATGCTGAGCTGGCGGAGGCCAACGCCTGTCGTCTTGAACACGCGGTGGACAGGTCGGTACTTGAGCGCCTGGCGCATTTCATGGATTTCGTACAACGCTGTCCGCGTGGCGGTTCCAAGTGGATTCGCGGGTACGAGCATTCCTGCGATCCAGAGAAAGAGACCGAGACTTGCGAGCGATGCCTGGAAATGGCGATTGATGACTATAGAAACAGGCAACAGACGCAAGCAACCGAGGAGAAAACCATGACTTTGGCAGAACTGAAACCAGGAGAGAGCGGGCGGATTGTCCGAGTCGGCAGCGTTGGTTCGATTCGTCGGCGCATCGTTGACATGGGTGCCGTCAATGGCACCAACGTGACGGTGGTGAAAGTCGCCCCGCTGGGCGATCCCATCGAAGTGAAGATTAAAGGCTACAGCTTGACGCTGCGCAAGGAAGAGGCCGAGGCGATCACGATTGAGGCGCAAATAGATCAGGAAGGCGCGAAATGAGCATGGGAGTTCAGACATTGCAGGAGCTCGACAGTGAGGTAAAGGCCACCCCGGAAGGCGAAAAACCAGTGGCCGTGGACAGAAGCGCCATGCCGCTGCCCTTGTTGCAGCCCGGTCAAACAGCCTGCGTCGAACGCATTCTTGCCGCCGGACCGGGAATGAACCGCAAGCTCAGTGCAATGGGCATTGTCCACGGCGCACAAGTGACGGTGTTGAATGCGCAACCGGGTCCCCTGCTGCTGCGCGTAGGCGAGGTGCGATACGCCATCGGTCGGGGAATGGCCCAGCATATCCTGGTGACGCCATGTCAGTAGCCGTTGGCATGCGCGTAGCTTGCCGGCAGCACCCGGGGCTCATGAGTCCGGCGTTATTTTTTTAATCAATTGTTAAGGTGGCTAAACATAAAAGGGAGACTGCATAATGGCACGAGAACGTACAGGTGTGGCGCCAGGCGTTCAGCGCCCGCAGGTTACTGTCGCGCTGGCTGGGAATCCGAACTCTGGGAAGACGACCCTTTTCAACGCACTGACCGGCGCTCGCCAGCATGTCGGGAACTATCCCGGCGTCACGGTTGAGAAGAAGGAAGGCGACTTTGAGCATGACGGCATGAAGGTCCACGTGATTGATTTGCCCGGCACCTACAGTCTGACGGCGTACAGTCCCGAGGAGTTGGTGGCGCGGAACGTGGTGCTCAACGAGGCGCCCGACATGGTGGTTGATGTCGTGGACGCGTCGAACCTGGAGCGGAACCTGTACCTTGCCGTGCAGTTCATGGAATTGGGCATCCCTATGATTCTGGCCTTCAACATGTCAGACTTGGCAGAAGCGCGCGGGCACAGCATTGACATTGAGCGTCTCTCCGAGCTGTTTCAAGTTCCCATCATTCGCATGGTCGCGCACAAGGGAGAGGGACTGCACGAGCTCAAGCAGGCCATTATTCAGGTTGCCGGGCAAACGCCGCCGCAGCAACCCACGACCGTCAAATATGGCCGTCATATTGAAGCCGAATTGACCAAGTTGACGGAGTCCTTGGCCGGCAGTGCGCCGGAATCGGGACGCCCTACCGCGCGCTGGCTCGCTTTGAAGCTGCTGGAGGGCGACGAGGCCGTGGTGGGGCAGATACGACGGGAAGCCCGCAATGCGATAGAAATCTTGCAGAAGGTTGATGAATCGCGCAATCTGCTGGCGCGTGAACTTGGCGACGATGCCGAAATCCTGATTGCCGACCGGCGCTATGGCTTTATTTCCGGCGCCTGTCAGGAGGCCGTCCGCAGCACAGTCGAGACGCGACACAGCATGTCGGATCGGATTGACCTGGTATTGACGCACCGCGTGCTGAGCATCCCCATTTTCCTGCTCATGATGTTCCTGGTTTTCAAGCTTACCTTTGCGGTGGGCGATCCGCTGATGGGCTGGATTGAGGACTTCTTCGCCTGGCTTGGGGATACGATTACCGCCGCTTGGCCCGAGGGCGCCGCACCGCTGCTGCTGTCGTTGATTGTGGATGGCATTATCGGCGGCGTCGGCGGCGTGCTGGTGTTTCTGCCCAATATCTTGTTGTTGTTCCTCGCCATTGCCATTCTTGAGGATAGCGGCTACATGGCCCGCGCCGCGTTCATCATGGACCGCTTTATGCACAAAATCGGTCTGCACGGCAAGAGTTTCATCCCGATGCTGATCGGCTTCGGCTGCACGGTGCCGGCCATTATGGCGACGCGGACGCTTGAGAACGAACGCGACCGTCTCACCACCATGCTGGTCGCTCCCCTGATGAGCTGCGGGGCGCGCCTGCCGATCTACGCGCTGATCATTCCGGCCTTCTTCCCGGAAGCCTGGCACGCCCGCATGCTGTGGCTCATTTACTTCATCGGCATTGTACTGGCGATCATTTGCGCCAAGCTGCTGCGCAGCACCCTGTTCAAAGGTGAGGCCGCACCCTTCGTCATGGAGCTGCCGCCTTATCGCCTGCCTACGGTGCGGGGTGTTTTCGTGCATATGTGGGAACGCGGCTGGCTGTATCTCAAGAAAGCCGGCACGCTCATCCTCGGTGTATCCATTATCATGTGGGCCTTGCTGACCTTCCCGCAGGAAACTGAATACAGCCGCGGCTATGAGCAGGCGATTAAGGCCGTGAGCCTCCAGCAGCTGCCTGCCGAAGAGGCTGTCGGGCTCATTGCTGAACTCGAACAGGCCCGCGCTTCCGAGGAACTCGCCAACAGCTTTGCCGGTCGCATCGGCCACGCCATCGAGCCGCTAATCAAGCCGCTGGGCTTTGACTGGAAAATCGGCACCGCCTCAATCGGCGCCTTTGCTGCCAAGGAAGTCTTTGTCGCGCAAATGGGCATCGTCTATTCGGTCGGTGAGGCTGACGAGGAATCCGTGCCCCTGCGGGACAAGCTTCGGGACAACTACAGCCCCCTGGTCGGCTTCTGCATCATGCTCTTCAGCTTGATCAGCGCACCCTGCATGGCGACGATTGCGGTGACCAGGCGCGAGAGCAACTCTTGGAAATGGGCCTTGTTCCAGCTCGGCGGGCTGACCGTGCTGGCCTATGGCATCACCCTGATCGTCTACCAGGTCGGCAGTGCCTTTGGAATCGGAATCTGAAAGGCGGGAGGCAGAAACATGATCGAGCATATCATCGTCGGGCTGATTGTCGTTGTCGTCCTCTATATGGGCGGCCGTTCCTTCTGGCGGACCTGGAAGAGCAAGGACATTGGCGGCTGCACCGGTTGCTGCGGTTGCACGTCTTCACATTGCTGCCCAGCCACGGCTCTGCGGCCATTGCGGCAAGGCGAGGGCAAGGATTCCGTTGAGCCATCCCCCAAGGAGGCGCACAGCGATGAGCAGTGACACACACGCAGCCGTCGTGCAAAAATTGATTGACCTCTACCACATGCTGGTATGCCACAATGGCTTCGGTGAGATGAGCGTGGATATCCGCATCCTCAAGCGCGGCCAGAAGGAAGTGATCATTCGCTGCGGCAAGCAGTACCGCTTTGTGGTGGATACGCCCGGCAGCGATCCCGAAACGGAAGCCTGGCTGAGCAACTGGAAACATGAAGAGGAGGAGGAATAAGACGTTGTTCAGGCCTGCCGACGCCCCCCTGAAGGGCGATGCGCAGCCAGAAAGTTAAGAACAAAACAAGGAGGCGCCATCAGAAACAGCGAAGAAAAAGCACTATCTGTCACCGGGATGATCCCGGGACCAAACACACCTGACACTTATTCTACTGACAACCGTTTTATGGGCCTGTGGCGGGACTACGGCAGTAACGAAGACTTACCTGACCTGCAGCACAATGGCGTGCACAGGAGAGTCTTCAGGCAAAATCGTTAAGAAGGAATATAACCAAGATGTTGATTAAAAAAACCCGCCATAACCGCGTCATGCGGTCTCAATTCACTCTTATCGAACTGTTGATTGTCATCGGCTTGCTCGGTGCTTTGACCGCGCTGATCCTGCCGTCCCTGATGGCCGATCGCGAGGAAGCCCTCGGCGACGTCTGCGACTACAACCAGGCCGGCACCGTCCGCGTCCTCAAGCAGTTCAAGCAG
>JAAZKQ010000566.1 GCA_012799755.1 Lentisphaerota bacterium
GGTGCCCATTCAGGGCACTCTGCCGCTCCGCGACCGCTTGCGCGCCGTTTGCGGGGTCATGTCACGCTGCGGGCTGCAAGCCCGCAGCACAGTCGGGAAACAGGCGTGGATGGTGCCGCAGAACGGACAGGAAACTGGTGCTTGTCCACAATGTCCACAATGTCCACAATGTCCACTTTAGCAAAGAGTGGCCGATTACGTTTTCTCTGTTTATTCTCTGTTCATTCTCTGTTCAAGGGTTGACAACGGTTGTTATGCCATTAGTTTCTTGGCCAAAGTCGCCGGGAGGGGCGGGGGCTTTTATGGCGTCAAGCATGAAGCACAAGCATTTATTGCCCATTACATTCTGTGCATTGTTGCTCAAGTTTCACCAGAGCGCGTTGCGGCATGCTGAGAATCTTCGTTTCAGGATTGGTTTTTGGCTGCTTGTGATCAACGTTCCTTTTGGCTATTTCGGCCTGCTGGTTTCAGGCTTGATTGCGGGCGCACGTAAGGACGTCCGCTGGCTTTACGCCGGTAGCGTCTGTTATGGTTTTTCCTGGGTGATGCTCGGAGCGGGGACGGTACTGCTTGGTCGGCAGGCCAAGCAGATGCTGGTGCATGATTTCCGTCGCAAGTATCTGGCTTGGTCACGCCTGCGGCAGCGACGATCAGATTTGCGTGCGTCAGCCTGAGGCGAGGGACTTGCGCAGGCACAGGACGGCGCGTTCAGCGCAGCAGGCGACCGTCTTCTGCTCCCGCTGCTGAGCTCAAAGTAAATGGCTGGCCTATTTTTTCTCTTCCAGGCTGGCCAGTTTGGCCTTGAGCTCGCCGATTTCGCGAGTTAGTTCTTTGATGCTGGCGGCGGTTTTGTCCAGCCGACCGATGTACATGCTCTGCTTGGCGTAATCGCGGCGGTCCATAGCCGGCGTACCGAAGACTACGGCACCTGGCGCGAGGTCTTTGGAAATGCCGGATTGAGCCATGACGATGGCACCGTCGCCAAGCGTGAGGTGGCCGGCAACACCGACCTGGCCGGCCAGAATGACGCCGCGACCGAGAGTGCTGCTGCCGGAGATGCCCGCCTGCGAGACGATCAGGCAGCCTGCGCCGATCTGAACATTGTGACCGATCTGGACGAGATTGTCAATCTTCGTGCCCTGCTGAACCCAAGTGCGACCGAAGCGCGCCCGGTCTACGCAGCTATTGGCGCCGATTTCGACATCGTCGTCAATCTGCACGATGCCCACCTGCGGCACCTTTTCGTGCCCTTGCGGAGTCGAGTTGTAGCCGAAGCCATCGGCGCCGATGACGACGCCGGGGTGCATGATGACGCGTTTGCCGATGATGCAACGCTCGCGGATAACGACCCTGGCGTAGAGAAGGCTGTGCTCGCCGATGCTGCTCTCCTGGCCAATGACGCAGCTGGGGCCAATGACGCAGTGCTCGCCGATTTGCGCCTTGGCGCCGATGACGGCACAGGGGCCGACGTGGGCACTGGTGGCGACAACGGCATCGCCAGCGATGATTGCGCTGGGATGAATGCCCGGTTCATAGCTGATTGGCGGTGGCGTGAAAAGGGAGACCAGTATGCTGAAAGCCTGCGAGGGGTCCGCGCAGAATACCCAGGCGCGACCGTCCGGCGGTGCTACGTCATAAGTTTCCGGCACCAGCACGACGCCGGCCCGCGAGGGCAGTACCTGCTCGCGGTATTTTTCATTGCCGAGGAAAGCCACATCGCTGGGCATGGCCTCTTTAAGCGAGGCGACTCCGATGAGGGTTTGGCGACAGCTACCGCTGAGGCGGCCGCGAACCAGGGCGGCGATTTCCTCGCATGTCTTCTCAACATACATGATGTGACTCCTGAATGGGATTCGCGGCGCTCGCAGGTGGGCTTGGCCGCCGGTGGCTCCTGCTTATTCGGCTTTTGTTGCGGTGTCGGTCGCTGCCGGCGCATCCTCGCCACTGGCTTCGGCTGGTTTATTGCGGTTGCGCATGGCGGCGTAGCGCCCTTTGGCTTCTGCGAGTTCTCCCTCGTGGCCGGCGTTGGCGATGTTGATAACGACGTCGGTTACATCCTGGTCTTTGGGATACACCAGCAGAACCGGTACGCGGTTGAGAGTGCGCCCGGATATTTCATAGACATGGGTGTAACCGCGTACTTCCGCGAATTTCCTCACCATGGTGAGGAGTTCTTCGACGAGCTCTTCTTCCTTGCTGCCGCGGATACGTTGGAGCCTCTGCATGTTTTCCTGGCGGAAGCGCTCGAATTCCTCATTTTTGCCGCGGAGGCGCTCAAGGCGCAGCTGAAATTTGCGGCGGGCGTCTTCACGGACGGCCATGCTGAGGAGTTCGTTCTGGCTGTCTTCCTCAAATTTCTGGGTTTCCTTGGCGAGGGCTTCAAGTTCACCGCGGAGCATCTTGACGCGCTCTTCGAAGTCTTGTTTCTGTTGTTCGAAGACGATATTGGCGTTGACGGTCTTGTAATACTCCTCAAAGATTTTTTCCATGTTGATGTAGGCTTTTTTTTCCTGTGCGGTGGCGGTGAAGGCCATGCAGAGGACTGCGGCACATACCGCCAAAGACAAACTGAAGACACTACGCTTGCGCATGATGAATCACTCCATGTTGATTGGGTTGCTGTTGGTTTCGTTTGCGATCATATCAACGACATTTTGGAATTTAGGGATGTTTGCCGGATCAATGGCCATGAGTGCCCGGTGGGCTTCCAGGATGATTTGGCTTTTGCCCGCCATGTCCTTGACCGAGCCGGCGGTGGCGGTGGCGAGAGTGGCCCAGGTAAGGTTGGGTACTGGCGTATTGATATATTTCCATACGCGGGAGACGCCAACGCCGTCAAGGAGATCACGGTGCTTGCTATTGGCGTTGACCACGAGCAAAGCCAAGCGGCCCTTGGCGCGGATGCCGATTTTGACCAAGATGCCCATGAAAGTGCTGTCCATGCCGCTGCAGTTGGCCAAGTCAAGCATGACGCTCTTGACATCGTCTCTGGCCAGCATGCCGTCGCAGTAGAGGGAAAATTCCTGGCAGAGCTTGAGGGTGCCGCGACCGTGGAGTTGAAAAAGAACCAGCGGCCCCTGTTCAGCTGTAAGCAGCTGTGCGTTTTCCATGTGCTTTATCCAATTGCTTTGAGCTGTGAATTGCCGACAGACACGAATGGCCTTGGCGAGCGGAGCTTGCACGTTTCCACTCCACCCGCTGAGTTGAACGGGCTGCTTTGGCGCAAGCCAGTAATATAGGCTGGCTATCCTGTTTTTCACGGCTTGGCGGGCAACGGGAGAGCACGTGTAGTAATCGGTCACCCATTGATAATTGGCCGTTTTCTGTTGCCTTGCAATGGAAATCATCCTTCGTGTTTGCTATGTGGCACGCCTTCAGCGTGCTGTTTCGGGTGGGGGCTTCCCTGGGGTTGCGTCA
>JAAZKQ010000567.1 GCA_012799755.1 Lentisphaerota bacterium
CCATGCGACCGTGCTCAAGGAGATCAAGCCATTCTTGTTGCTCGGGGCCGCAGCTGCCGAAGTCGAGGTGTCTGGTCAGGCTTTTGCCGCGTCGCCGTTCTTCGAGGGCGGCCCAGCCGCTGCCGTGATGGACGACGGCGGCGGGTTTCAAGGCGATGCTTTGTCGGGTGCGGGCGAGCAGTTCGTCCAGTTGTGCTTCGGGTAGCATGGCGTCGAGTTTTCGGGTGACGGTGTTGACGGCATGCTGCCAGCTGCCGAAGACTTCCGCCGGGTCGAGTTGGATGGCGCCGTAGGCTTCGAGCCATTCCCAGGTGGTGTTTGGCGGCATGGGCAGGCATTCCTGCTGAGTTTTGGCCAGGCCGGCCTGGATTTCGAGGTAGTTTGGCGAGTCTTTGTCAAGCAGCTTTCGTTGCCAGCGTTGACCGCCGGTGTTTTGGCCCCAGACGAAGAGTTTGCGGCCTTGGAGGCGTCGTGTCGAGCACTCAATGAGGCCATAGCCGTCCTGGTAGAGGACGGTTTCATATTTGCGCTGGGTGTCGGGAATGTTGTAGAAGTGGTCTTTGGCGTTATTGAAATTGCATGGGTAGCTGGCGTCGAAGCCTTCGCCGTCGGGCATGGGCATTTTTGACAGTGCGTGGGCGCCTTGGTGGTAGGCGTTGGCGTAGGTGTCCATGGCCGGCACGATCAGGCGGCAGCCGGGCAGTTCGGGTACGGCGATATTGCTCCACCAGTACATGGGCACGACGTGATCGTTGGTGTTGCTGACGCGGGTGCGAACGAAGAGAAAGCGGCTGTCAGCAGGCAGGAAGAAATCAATTTGGAAAGGCGTGACGCGGTCGCGGCTGAATTCATAGATGCGGAGCACCGGCGTGCCGTCGTCGTCTTTGAGGGCGGCTGCGAAGCGCGGCGAGCAGGTCTGGGCATCGTGGCCGCGGCGGGCGACATTCCATTCGACGCCGCCGGCGAACCAGGCGTCGCGGATGGCGAGATTGCAGGGGCGGAATTCACGATTGTTGGTAAGCAGTTCGCGTTTGGCGGCCTTGTCGTAAAGTGACCACAGGCGTCCACCGAGGTCAAGGACGAATTCGGCGCGCAGCCATTCATTTTCGAGCACGGCGTTGGCGAAGCTCAGGGGCTCCGTCGGTCCATCGTAGTTGTCCTGCATGGAGTATGGCAGGGAGTCGGTGAACATGCCGTAGCCGATGAAGAGGCCGTCGTCTTCATCGAGGGCGGCGCTGACGCTGAAGGCGATGGGGTCGCGAATGGCCGGAAAGGCGCTTGCCGGACCCAGGCGACGACCGCGGAGGCTCTTGGTGCCGAATTGAAGTGTGCTCATGGATGAAGTTCTCCGGGGTGGATGGTGGATGTGGGGTGAAGGAACGGCTACGCCGTGAATATAAGGAGCCCTTCGCTAATTGCATCTACTGCCGCCCGGAAAATGTGGACGGGGAGTAAGCGGGCACCGATTGAAACCGGTTGTGTTGGTGGTCTTTTTCTGCTGTTGTGCCTTTACAAGGCACTGCCTCATGGAGAGCCCGCCACCCCAGCCTAAAGGCTGGGGTTAAGCATGGTTAAGCGCCTACGGCGCAATATATATGGACACTATGGACATTATGGACACTATGGACGATGGCATATGTTGTCCACGACCGAGAGGCGGGGCGTTTACGTCCCATTGTTCCTGACATACGCCCCATAGGTCTCCTACGTCCCATAAAAGCACGCCGCAGGCGTGCAACATAGTTTGGGCCTCGTTTGCGGCGCTGAAAACGATGGGACGCATGGGACCTATGGATGGCCCGGGCGGCGTGCGCAGCACGGCCGGGGGAACAGGCAATGTGGGCGTGGGCGGTTGACGGGGCGTGTTCGAAAGCGGCTGGAAGCCGCTTCTAGTGTGCCCGGCATGGGCGAGAACGATCCCCCCCTCCCATAGAATCTGCGGATTAGAGGAGGCTTGGGGACTCATTGAGTGACGACAAGAGTAGCGAAAGGCAA
>JAAZKQ010000568.1 GCA_012799755.1 Lentisphaerota bacterium
CGTCGTGAATGGCCGCGCAGCGGCAAGACAGGCCGCCATAATCTGCGCTAATCTGCGTAATCTGCGGATAAAAAACTTCCCCCCCCCCCAAAAATAATCTGCGGAACCTGCGGATAGAAAAGAAACTACACCGTCGCTTTCACGTAGTCCTTAATAGCGCGTTTATCGGGTTCGAGCAGCACACGCCGCACCGGCAAATCCTTCAGTGCTTCCAGAGTCGGATGTTTGGCCAGATCGCTGCCCAGGGCCTGCTCAATCGCCGCGGAGAACTTGGCGGGATGGGCGGTCGCCAGACAAATCATCGGCGCGTCGTCGCAGAGATACTGTTCGGCGACAGCCACGCCTACGGCCGTGTGTGGATCAAGGATGTATTTCTCCGCGGCGTAGTAACGCCGGATGGCGTCAAGGGTCATGGCCGTGTCGCCGCGACCGGCAGCAAAGAGCGGATCGCCGCCGTCCTGGATGACGATCTTCTTGTCCCGGGCGAAGGCCGCCATGAGTTCGCGCACCTTGTCGCAATCCTCGCCGACGCGATAGTACAAGTAGCGTTCGAAATTACTGGCGATTTGTATGTCCATGCTGGGACTGAGCGTCGGCTGAACCACGCCTTGACTGTACTCGCCGCTGCGGAAAAAGCGGCTGAGGATGTCATTCTCATTCGTAGCCAGCACCAGCCGCCGGATGGGCGCGCCCATGCGCAGGGCGATATAGCCCGCAAAAATATCCCCGAAATTGCCCGTCGGCACTGACACTTGTACTGCGGCGGCGCCCGTGCTGTCCTGCACGCGGAAAGCCGCCCAGAAATAATAGACGACCTGCGCCAACACCCGCGCCCAGTTCACCGAATTGACTGCGCCCAAGTGATAATCGCGCTTGAAACTGAGGTCATTGAAGAGCTCCTTGAGCACGCGCTGACCGTCATCGAAGGTGCCCTTGATAGCGATACAGTGGACATTGGCGTCCGGCACGGTCGTCATCTGCCGCTCCTGCAGCGGACTGACGCGGCCATCGGGGAACATGATAAAGATGTCCACGCCGGCTTTGCCGCGCACGCCATGAATGGCCGCGCTGCCGGTGTCGCCGCTGGTAGCGCCGATGATATTGAGCTTGCCGCCGCGCTGCGCCAGCAGGTACTCAAAGACATTCCCGAGGAATTGCAGGGCGACGTCCTTGAAGGCCAAGGTCGGTCCATGAAAAAGCTCGGCGATGTGTACGCGGCCACAGCGCCGTAGCGGCACCACTTCCGGCGTGGCGAAGGTCGCGTAACTGCGGCGGATAATGTCTTGCAGCGCGGCTGCGGGTATTGAGTCGCCAACAAAGGGACCCATTACCGCGTAGGCCAAGTCGCTGTAGCTGAGCGAACGCCAACCGGCCAGCTGCGCGCGTACGTCTGGAATGGTTGCCGGCAGCAGCAGACCGCCGTCATCAGCCAGCCCCATCATCACCGCGTCAGCAAAATTCACATTCGCGACACCGCCGCGCGTACTCCTATATTCCGATGCCCTCATGCCTATGTCTTTCCTGGTGTTACAACTTGGTATAGAGACCGCTCTTTTTTTATCCGCAGATGTCGCAGATTATCGCAGATTTTTGGCGGCCTGTCTTGCTCCGCTGCGCGGCAATTCACGCCGCCGTTTTTTGCGCAACCCGATCCGCCCGCAGCGCTCCCGGGCGCCACTCAGCTCCAGTCAACGACGACGCAGTGTGCGTCATCGGCCTGGCCGGCGATAACCACCATTGCCTCGCGTTTGGCAATATCCCACTGCCAGCGGCTAAGGACGGCGCCATCGCAACAAATGCGCCCGGGTCGGCGCGGACAGCGCACGCGCAGCGTGAACGTGCGCTCCGTCGGCATGCCGGCGAAGTCGCCTTGCCGGGCGGCGATGCTGATGTCCACGCCATCAGCACGACCAATGCTGCGCAAATGCGTTTGCGCAAAATGGCCCTGACGGTAGTCGGTGCTTTCGCCGTCGTCTTCGTAAAGCGTGAAAGCCGATTCGCCCTCGCCGGGAAAGACCATCAGGCCCAACTCCTCATGCCAGCCCTTGTTGACCGACTGCTGCACGGGCCAGGTCGGAATGAGCGCGCCGGCCTTGACATAGAGACAGCCGCCACGCCCGTCGGGATACCATGCCGGCAGGCGCTGCGGCCCGCGCAACGTCTCGCCGGTCCAGAAGTCCACCCACTGCCCGGCGGGCAGCAACACCTCCTCGGCAAAGGCCGTGACCAAGAAGAAATCGCCGAGCATGTATTGGGTGCGGGCTTCGTCCATCGCGGGCTCATCGGGATAGACCAAGGGCATGGCGCGCATCACCGGCCAGCCAGTCAGCGCGGCCTGGTAGGCTGACGAATACAGGTAGGGCAGCAACGCATAGCGCAGGCAGGCGTAATCCTTGAACATGGCCTTATCCGCGCTCGTCAGGTACCACGGCTGGCGCCAGTAGGCCCAGTTGTTCAACTGCGCCCAGGTCTGCAAGAAACCGAAGTGAATGCCGTCACGCGTAAAGACATCCATATCACAGGAGTGATTGGAATGACCGGAAAAGCCCAGATTCAGCATGGACAGCAGCGGCTTGGGACCGCCGCCGGTGTCCCCAGCCCAGGAGGCGACAAATTGCTGCACGCCGGCAAAACCACTGGCCGAATACACCATCGGCCGCCGGCCGGTGTGGGCTTCCACGCCGAGGGCCATCTGCTTGTCGTAGATCAGCGGATAGAGATTGTGCATCTGCTCATCGCACATGCCATTGCCCCAGTCGCGATCAGGATGCTCCAGCACCTGCCGCCAGCCGTCCAACTTGAACGCGCGCGCGCCCTGATCCATGAACTTCTTCAGATGCTCAATCCACGGCTCCAGCTCGGTCGCCGCCTCGGCAGGTTCCGCGGCGCTTTCCGCGTTCGCCTCAGCGGCGCCGGCCTTGGGCTGCTGGAAATGCTCGTCTTTCTCGAAGTCGTCAACATCGCCGGGCAACGGCGCCAGCTCATCGGGTCGCAGGGGCGGCTGTATGCCGGCAATACACTGCTCTTCGTAGACGCTGAAATCGTAATCCGTGCAAAGCCAGAGACTGAGTTTGAAATCCTGGCGAGCAAGCGCGCCCATGACGGTGGACGGCCCTTTCGGCGCCCATTTGGGTATGGGGAAGCGTCCGGGGTCCCAGACTTTTTCAGTGCTGTAGTCGTAGTGTTTGCTCATCCAGCCGGGTTCCAGCCCCAGCACATCGCAGGGAATGCCCTCCTGCCGGAAGAGCATGGCTTCGTCCATCATGCGGAAATTATTCACATGTTCATTGCAGACGTAAGTCAATCCATAGGCCCAGACGGGCAGCAAGGCCGGACGGCCGCTGAGTTCGGTATAGCTATCCAGCAGGGCGGCATAGCCGTCGCCGGCGAAGAGATAGTAATCGGTATTGGACTGCGGCGCGGTGAAAAGCAGCCGTTCCGGCTGCGTCTTGCCCGCATCAACTGCCTGACGCCAGGTCGAGTTGATCATCAGCCCCCAGCCGCAACTGCTGAGCATGACCGGTATGGGAATGTAGCATTTGACGTTTTCGACCCACAGATTATAGGCGCTGCCGCGACGCATGATGTTCTCGCGGCTGGAGTCACCCAGGCCATAGAGGCGCTCGTCAGCGCGCAGATCGAAACTGAGCGTGTAGCCGCGGCCGACCTGCGGCGCGTCGCTCTGCTCGGTCAACGTCACGCCGTCGGCATTGCGAAAACTCACGCGGCCATCAGCGAGGACGACGGCGAGTTCGCTGCCGGCGGTCCGCAGCACCACCGTATCGCCGCCCGCTCCTTCCTCGCAGGTGTAAGGCACTGGCGCAAAATCATCCTTGAGAATGCCGTAGCGGTTCATGGCCGATTCCGTCCAACGGCCATTGACGCTGTAACGCAGGCGAAACATCGTGGCTTTGAGGACATCAATCCGCAGCGCCAAGCCATTGCCCAGCGTGAAGACGCAGCTCTGTGTCCCGATGGGCCTTTCGTCCGGCAGCAACGTGACGCGACCGGCGCGCTTGTCTTTCGTTGTCATGTCGTCGTCTTCTCCCGGCGCCCAGCCGGCGCCATTGTTGCATGAAGGAAGTTATGCCGGCTGAAGCCGGCGGAGATTCTATTTTCCGTCGGCCATTTTCTCCAGCACGATGGCGACGCGGCTCGGCACATAGACATACAGCCAGTGATCGCGGCAGTCGCCGTTGAGCAGCTCGCAGGCGTCGTGGCACTGATCGGCTGTCAAACGCCCTTGACCACCAAAGGCCGGCGCATCGCTGTCCAGTACCTGCCGATAACGGCCGGGCAAGCAGACAAAGCCATAGTCGGCCTGAGATCGGCTGGGGTGAAAATTGAAGATGAAGATCAGGTCCGCCCGCTCGAAGACGATGATCTTGGCCAGTTCGTCCAGCTTGAGCAACTGCGGTCGGCAGGCAAAGAATCCCGGCCGGCGACCACATAGAGCCAGCATCGCCCGGTCGAATTCGCCCAGGCCGTAAAAGCGCAGCGTGCGATCATCGCGCAGATGCCACAGACGACGAGCATGGTGGAAGGACCAGTCATTGCCGGTACGAGGAAAGTCAATCCATTCGGGGTGGCCGAATTCATTGCCCATGAAGTTGAGGTAGCCGTGGGCGGCGCTGGCGATGGTGATCAGCCGGGCCAGTTTGTGGAGAGCGCAGCCGCGGTCAACCCCGATGTCCTGCGAACCGCAGTGCATGGCGTCGAACATGCCCTTGCCGATGAGCTTGAAGATGAAACTCTGGCCGCCGACCAGCGCCTGGTCGTGGCATTCGAGATAGCTGACGGTGCGCTCGTCCTGCCGGCGATTGCTCAGCTCATACCACAGGCCGTTCATGCTCCAATGCTCGTCAGCCTGATCACTGAGCTTGAACCAGTAGTCAGTGACGCCCATGGCCAAGCGGTAGTCAAAGCCGCAGCCGCCCTGCTCCACCGGCGCCGCCAGGCCCGGCATGCCGCTGACGTCCTCGGCAATCGTCCACGCGTCCGGTCGGATTTCATGCACGGGTTCGTTGGCCAGCGCCAGGTAGGCGAAAGCCTCCCAGTCGCTATTGGCGTCAAAATAGCCGTCATAACCGCTGAAATTGCGCCCCAAGCCGTGGTCGCGATAAAGCATGCTGGTGACGCCATCAAAGCGGAAGCCGTCAACCCGATATTCCTCCAGCCAGAAACGGCAATTGCCGAGGAGGAATTTGCAGACTTCGTCCTTGCTGTAATCGAAGCAGAGCGAATCCCAGGCGGGATGTTCGCCGCGCGGGCCGTCATGGAAGTACTGCCAGCGGCTGCCGTCTTGTCGGCCTATGCCCTCGACTTCATTGCGCACGGCATGCGAATGAACCAAATCCATAATCACTCGCAGACCGAGGCCGTGGGCGGTATCCACCAGCTCCTTGAACTCCTCCGGCGTACCGAAAAGATCGCAGACCGCAAAAAAATTAGCCACGTGATAGCCGAAAGACCCGTAATAGGGATGCTGCTGCACCGCCATGAGCTGCACGGTGTTGTAGCCGGCTGCCACAATGCGCGGCAAGATGGCCGTCGTGAATTCCCGAAAGCTGCCGATGCCGAGACGCTCCTGCGCCATGCCCACGTGGGCCTCGTAGATCAACGGCGCGGCATGGCGCGGCGAGCTGTGCCGCCACGCATAAGGCTCCGCCGGCGACCACACCTGAGCATTGAAAAGGACATCCCCGCGCGACAAGTCGTGCGTGCTGCGGACCACCCGCCGCGCGCCCGCCGGTATGCGCAAACCAGCGCCACCCGGCCACGTCACGGCCAAGCGATACTGATCGCCATGCGCCATGGCTGCCAGCGGGAACTCTCCACACCAGTCGCCATTGGCTTCGCGTCGGAGCTGATAGGCCGACGTGGCCGTCCAGTCATTGAAATCGCCCACCAGCGCCACCGACGTGGCATTGGGCAGCCACTCACGGAAACGCCAGCCGGCGTCCTCCCGATGCAGGCCGTAGCGCTCTGGCCACCTGACGGCGGCCTTCAGACTGCCGGCGTCACCGCAGATTGAGCGCCGCCGGGTGGACACGTAGTCGCGCCGCCGGACAATCTCGCCCAGATAGGGCCGGAGCCACGGATCGGCGCCAAACTCGCAGGGATCGTTGCTGAGGCGGCGATGTTGCGCAGAATGAGGAATAGTTGGCTTTGACATAGGTGGAATAAATGTAACCACCGCCGGCAGCCAATGCAAGGAATGCCCCATTTGGCGCCTTGCGTCCCAAGGCGCGGCGTCGCTCGGAATAGCGCACCTATCCCAGCCGTGCTGTGGGCTTGCAGCCCGCAGCGGCACATGACCCCGCAAACGAAAAACCAAGCACACGCAGGCGCCAACCGTGCTGTGGGCTTGCAGCCCGCAGCGGCACATGA
>JAAZKQ010000056.1 GCA_012799755.1 Lentisphaerota bacterium
GATGGGTGCAGCCAGGGTCGAGAGCACAATCCGCCGACCGGCCTGCTCTGCCCGCTCCAACCAGGGGCGGAAGGCCTCTTTCAGCTGCGGACATTCCGCTGTGTCCGCACGGACGGGCACGATTTCGGACGTGATATCAACGACGCGGTGAGCGCTGGTGTCCACCTGGGCATGAATAACGCCCAAGCCCGTGCCGTGGCAGCCCGATTGGACGTACCAGCTCTTCAGACCAATGCGCTGGCCGGGGACCAGCCGGTGGCTATGGGCACCGAGAATAAGGTCTATTTCCGGAAAGCGCTGGGCAATATCATTGATTTCATTGACGCCGCGGCTGTCCTTGAATTCGAACCATGCCTGGTGGGCGGCTAGGACAATGATGTCCGGCTTGACCCGGTGCACGTCCGGAAGCACGCGTTGCAGCATGTCGGCGGCGCGTTCGATGTCGCATTGCTCGCTGTATTGCGGCAGCAGCCAGTTGGCGGTAAAGGACGCCTGGGCGCCGATGACGGCCACGCGGATGCCGTTGCGGAAGAAAAGTCGCCACGCTGCCGGCGCGGGTTGGTTCTTGACGCGGAAGTTGTTGCCGAGGACCATATTGCCGGCCAAGGCCAGCAAACGCTGGTACTGCTCCAGACCGTAGTCGAGTTCGTGGTTGCCGGGTATCCACACGTCGTAGCCGAGCCGGCGAAGGGGGATGATGGCCGCTTCGCCGCGGGAGATCGCGGTGGTGAGGCTGCCCTGAACGGTGTCGCCGCAGTCAATGAGCAGACACTGCTCCTCGCCGTGTTTTTGGCGCTGCTCGGCGATAATGGTGGCCAGCTGCAACCAGGAGCCGGGCTGTGACGGATCACTGCGGTCGGCAGCCGTAAAGACGCCATGGAGGTCTGTGCTCTGTAGAATGGTCAACTGGCGAATTTCCGCCAGGCAACAGCCAACCAAGCACAGGATGATGACGATGACGCGACGCATGCTTTACACACTCAGTTGGGGAGCAAGGCGCCCTTGGCGGAGGAGAACAATGAGGCCATGACGCAGGCCGTGGCAGTTGATGATCAGCTCGTCGTGGCCCAACATGTCCATGACGCTGCACATGATGATCAGACCGGCGGGAAAAACGCTGGCGCGACCCGGCGGCATGCCCGGCAAGTCCTGGCGAGCGGCGCAAGTCATGGCGGCGACACGCTTGAGCATGTCGTTGATGTCCGTGCGGCCGCAGGGCCGGCGATGAATCAGCTGGCGATCAAAGTCGTGGCGCCCAAGCAGCACGGCGCCCAGCGTGGCGGCAGTACCACCTGAGGCGCTGAGGACGGCGCCGGCGCCGGCGGCCTGTTGCAGCGTATTGTGAGCGCCGGCGGCGCTGTTGATGGCGTCGTGGACGGCCTGTGCGGCCCGCTCCCGCGTGTCCTTGTCAAATACTTCGCTGAGGCCAAAGCGGTCGCGCCAGCGGACACAGCCGATAGGCAGGCTGAAAGCGTGATGGAGCCGTCCGGGCTTGCCGCCGCTGAATTCCGTGCTGCCGCCGCCGGGATCAATATTGATGAAAGTCTGGTCCGGAGCGAAGGCCGTGGCGGCGCCGAGGAAGCACGCCTCGGCCTCAAGGTCGCCGCTGAGAATGGTCGGTGCCTCGTTCAAAACGAGTTCCTGCTGACATCGGCGCATGAAAGCCGTGCCATTGGGCGCTTCGCGAACAGCACTGGTGGCAGCGGCAACCAAGGTGAAATGACGGTAGCGTTGGCGCAGGTGCTGGAGCTGCCGACCGGCTGTCGCGAGGCTACGGGCCATGGCTTCCTCGCGCAAGCAATAGCGATTTTCGGCGTTGGCGCCGGCGCCGAGTTGGGTAACTTCGCCGAATTCGTCCACGACATGCAGCTCGCCCTGTTCACCGACTTGCAAGACGAGAGTCATGACGGTATTGGAGCCGATATCAAGCGCTGCGAGGGTGGTAGCTGTCATGGCGAGGTCGGTGAGCGCGGCTGTCGCGCGGTAACGAAGTCGGTTCAGCTGTCCTTGACCGTGCTGGCGATGCACAGTTCGGCGAGCTGGGCGGGATCAACCGTGCTGGGCGAGTCGGTCATCAGACAGGCGGCCTTGGCGGTCTTGGGGAAAGCAATGACGTCGCGGATGGATTTTGCGCCGCACATGAGCATAACAAAGCGGTCGAGCCCGATGGCCAGGCCGCCATGGGGCGGCGCTCCGAAGGAGAAGGCTTCGAGAATGTGACCGAAGCGCAGCTTGGCTTCCTCGTCGTTGATGCCGAGCGTCTTGAACATCAAGGCCTGGCGGTCGGCCTGATGGATGCGGATGGAACCGCCGCCAAGTTCAACGCCGTTGAGCACGACGTCGTAAGCTTTGGCGCGGACGCTGCCAGGGTCGCTGCTCAGCTTGGCAATGTCTTCGTCCAGCGGGCTGGTGAAGGGATGATGCACGGCGACAAAACGGCCGGATTCAGCGTCCCATTCCAGCAACGGAAATTCAACGACCCAGAGGAATTTCAGCGCCTTGTCATCCATGATGCCGGCCTTGGCGGCCAAGTCGAGACGCAGGCGGCCCATAACCTCGCAGGCACAACGCCACTGGTCGGCGACGATCAGCAACAGGTCGCCGGCCTCGGCGCCCATGGCGGCGATGAGCGCGGACTTTTCATCCTCATTGATGAATTTGGCGGCACTGCCGCTGAGGCTGCCATCAGCCTCGATCTTGAGCCAGACGAGGCCCTTGGCGCCGAAGAGGCGGGCCGTTTCGGTCCAGCTATCCAGCTGCTTGCGGCTGCTGGCGGCGGCCATGCCCTTGCCGTTGATGGCGCGGATGACGCCGCCATTGTCCAAAGCGTCCCGGAAAGCCTTGAATTCGGATTTGGCGAAGACCGCGCCGATATCTTGGATGTCCATGGCGAAGCGCAGATCAGGTTTGTCGGAGCCATAGCGGTCCATGGCGACCTGATAGCTCAAGCGCGGAAAGGGCGTCGGTACCTCGATGCCATGAACGTCTTTGACGACGGCCACGATCATTTTTTCCACCATGGCCATGACGTCGTCTTGTTCGACAAAGCTCATTTCGAGGTCAATCTGGGTGAATTCGGGCTGGCGGTCGGCACGGAGGTCTTCGTCGCGGAAGCAACGGGCGATCTGGAAATAACGTTCGACGCCGCCGACCATGAGAATCTGCTTGTACTGCTGAGGCGCCTGCGGCAGGGCATAGAAACTGCCGGGGCGAATGCGGCTGGGCACGAGGTAGTCACGGGCGCCCTCGGGCGTGCTTTTGCTGAGGATGGGCGTCTCGACTTCAATGAAGCCGTTGGCGTCCAGCACATCCCGGCAAAGCTTGGTGATGCGGTGGCGCAGGCGGAGATTGGCGACGATGCCGGAGCGGCGCATGTCAAGATAGCGGTACTTGAGCTTGAGGTCGTCACTGGCGCTGGGATCGTCCAAATGGAAGGGCATGGGCTGCGCCTGGTTGAGGATTGTCAGCGAGCTCAGTTCAACTTCAATGGCGCCGGTCCGGCGCTGCTTGTTGACCATGTTGTCCGGCCGGGCCCGCACGACGCCGCTGGCGGCGAGCACCCACTCCTCGCGGATGTCTTTGGCCTTGGCGGCCAGCTCGGGATAGCGTGCGGGGTCAATGAACAGCTGGGTGATGCCTTCGCGGTCACGGAGGTCAATGAAGATCAGACCGCCTAGATTACGGCTGGAGTTGACCCAACCACAAAGACTGACGTTCTGGCCGATCTGGGCCTTGCCCAGCTCATTGCAGTGATGCGTGCGTATATAGGCCATGGAGATTCCTTTGCACTGTGAGTGGCTTCAAGTCGCTGGATTCAGTTATGCCGTCAGCAGCTTGTTGCGCAGCCACGCCGTAAGCTCGGCGAGCGGGACGCTTTCCTGCTCGGATGAGGTCATGTCGCGGCAGAGGACGCAGCCTTGCGCGAGTTCGTTGTCGCCACGAATCAGGGCCAGCTTGGCGCCGGCCTTGTTGGCGCCGCGCAGTTGCGCCTTGAGGCTGCGACCGGAAAAATCCGCCTTGATGCGCAAACCGCCGCAGTCCCTGCGCAGCTGCTGAGCCAGTTGCAGGCCGGGCAGCAGCGCATTATCGCCCAAGCTGAGGACCATGACGTCCGCCTCGGCACGGGGCTCGGCCTGCAAGCCCAGACTAGCGCGAGCCATGAGCAGGCGCTCCATGCCGGCTGCGAAACCAATGCCCTCGACGGCCTTCTTGCTGCCGGGCAGTTCAATGCGGTAGCGACCGCCGCCGGCGAGGGCATCCTGTGCGCCAAGCCCGGGATGGGTCACCTCAAAAACCGTGTGGATGTAGTAATCCAAGCCGCGCACCAGGCGCGGCGCCAGTTCATAGGTCACGCCGAGGTCCTTCAGACCTTGGCAGACCCGCGTAAAGAAGTTGCGGCTTTCGTCACCGAGAAGCTCAACGATGTTCGGCGCCCTGAACGCGATTTCGTGGCAGGCGGGATTCTTGCAGTCGAGCATGCGCCAGACGTTGGTGCCGAGCCGCCGCTGGCAGTCTTCGCACATGGCCGGCGCGTGAGGCCTGAAGTACTCGACCAACGCGGCGCTGACCTTCGGTCGGTCAGCCGGCAGACC
>JAAZKQ010000569.1 GCA_012799755.1 Lentisphaerota bacterium
GGGGTTGCGCCTGTGGCGCAACCCCAGGGAAGCCCCCACCCGAAACAGCACGCTGAAGGCGTGCCACATAGCAGACACGAAAGATGGTTTCCATTGCAAGGCAACAGGCAACGGCCAATTATCAACGGATGACCGCTTTCCCACCCACAACGCAAAGCGCCCGGTGATACGTCGTAACACCGGGCGCTGGAAAAAACACGCATTGTCGCATGATCAAGCTGTAGCGGCTGTCATGCAGGCCCGACCGCTGGGCCGGGCCAGGCGTGGAAGCTGACTCACTCGTCCTCTTCCTCCTGGAGGCGGGCGGCCTCGGCCTGGATTTGGGCGGCGAGCTGGCTGGGAACGGGGTCATAGCGGTTGAACTTCATTTCGAAGCTGCCGCGACCCTGGGTCATGGAGCGCAGCTGGGTCGGATAGCTGAAGACCTCAGCCATGGGCAGCTCGGCGTTGAGCACCTGCATGCCGTCCTCATGATCCATTCCGAGGATGCGTCCGCGGCGGGAATTGAGGTCACCGCTGATGGCGCCCATGTACTCGTCCGGGAACACAATCTTGAGGCTCAGGATCGGCTCAAGCAGCATCGGTTGCGCCTTGCTCATGGCTTCACGGAACGCGCCGCGGGTGGCGATTTTAAAGGCCATTTCGGAGGAGTCAACGTCGTGGTACTTGCCGTCGTAAACCGTCGCCTTGAAATTGATGACTTTCGAGCGGGACAACGGCCCGACCAGGCGGGTTTCAATCACGCCCTTTTCAACCGCCGGAATGTAGTTTTTCGGAATATTGCCGCCGACGACTTCGTTGGCAAAGAGGAAGTCCTCGCCGCCTTCCTCTTCCGGCTGGTAGGGTTCGATGCGCAGGTGCACTTCGGCAAATTGACCGTGACCGCCGGACTGTTTTTTGTGACGGAATTGCGCAGTACCGACGCCATTGACGGTTTCGCGGTAAGGCACGCGGGGTGTTTCCAAGTTGACGCCAACCTTGGCTTCGTTCTTCAGCCGTGCGACCAGCAGGTTAATGTGTTGATCCCCCATGCCGCTGATCACGGTCTGACGCGTCTCGGCATTGCGGTCAATCTTGAAGGTCGGGTCTTCGGCGGCAAAGCGCTGCAAACCCGTGCCCAGCTTGTCGTCTTCACCCTTGGCTGCCGCCGACACGGCATAGGAAGTGGTCGGTTGCGGGTATTTCACCTCTGCCAGCCGGCAGTGGACATTCTTGCTGCCCAGGATGTCATTGAGACCTGTGTTTCTCAACTTGGCAATGGCGACGATTTCACCGGGACCGGCTTCTTCGACAATGGTCTGTTCCTTGCCCTGAATCAGTAGCAGATTGGCCACTCGCTCCTTGCTGCTCTTGGTGCTGTTCACCAATTCAGAGTCTGACTTGAAAGTGCCGCTGAGGATGCGGATATAGTTCATCTGGCCGATGAAGGAATCGTTGACGGATTTGAAGACAAAGCCCACGGCATCCTGGCTCTTACGATCAATCTCACCCTCTTCCATCAGCAGCGGCACAGGATCAAGGGGCGATGGACCGTAGCTGATGATGGCATCCAGCAACTCGCTGACACCGAGATCCTTCCCAGCGCTGCCGGCAAAGATCGGGATAAGAGAACCGGCCAGCACGGCCTTGCGGAAGCCGAGCGCCATCTCTTCCGGAGTCAGTTCGCCATTTTCAAAGTAACTGTTCATCAGGTCTTCATCGCTTTCGGCGACGGCATCAATCAAGGCATGCTTGTATTCGGTGACTTGGTCTGCCACTTCGGCCGGAACATCGTCGGCCAAAACGGATGCCACAGCGCTGAAAGCGGCTTTTTCGCCAATCGGCACCGTGCAGGGAATGCAGCTGGTAGCGCCATAGGCATGACGGATGGCATCAAGAACGCCCGCGTAATTGGACTGGTCGCGATCACAGCCATTGATGAAAATCATGCGCGGCATGCCGCGTTCAGCAGCCTGTTTCCAAGCGCGAATAGTCCCCGGGCCGATGCCCAGCATGGCATCAACCACCAGGATCATCATGTCGGCAATATGCACAGCATTCATCGCTTCGCCGCAGAAGTCGGAGTTGCCGGGCGTATCCGTGATAAAAAGATGTCCGTCCTGCCAGGGAGCATGGAGAACGGCGCTGAAAATGCTGCTCTTCCGCTCCTGCTCTTCTTGACGAAAATCCGACACGCTGCTGCCATTGTCAACACTGCCACGGCGGCTGACCACGCCACTCTTGAACAAGATCAGGTCAGCCAAGCTCGTCTTGCCCGCTCCTGCGTGACCCGCCAATACCACGTTGCGAATTTTTTCCGGTGCGCAATTTTTCACAGGTTATTCTCCATTGGGTTGCTTTCGAACTATCGCTGAAAAAGGCAAAAAACTAAACCAAGTACTTTAGTATGCATCCTCTGTTTGTAAACTGGCGAAGACACAAAAACTGTAAGCGGTCACCGATTGATAAAGTGGAC
>JAAZKQ010000570.1 GCA_012799755.1 Lentisphaerota bacterium
ACTATGTCGCACGCTTACAGCGTGCAATTTCGGGTGGGACGCCCTGGGCTGGGTATGTTTCGCGCTTTCGGCGCTGAAAACCAAAGAGGCGACAGGAAAACGCAAACACACCGGCCTTCCTACATCAAGCAGCCTACCCTCAAAAAAATCTGCGCAAATCTGCGACATCTGCGGATAAAAAAAGTGCTTGCCGCGCCAAGGTCTCCCCTATCCAAAAGCGCGTTATTAGCCCTTGGCTTGAATCTTCACGCCTTCGCGTTCTTGTCGGCGTTTGACAACAATGACGGGACACTCGGCCTGGTCCAGGACGAGTTGCCGTTCCACGCTGGACATGTCTTTTTGCGCGGAGCTGTATTTCCAGCCATTGATGACGATTGCGTCAACCTTGTGTTCGGCGGCCAGTTGGAGGATGCTTTGATGGAAGCGGCCCTTGCACAGGATCGTCTCGACTTCAACGCCGACTTTCGCGCCGGCTTCTTGAACATGCAACAGCACCCGTCGGCCTTTACGCTCAAGGTCTTCCTCAAACTCCTCACGTTCTTCCTTGACGAAAATTCGCATTTGCATGAGGTAATCCATCAAGGCGACATCAACGACGAAAGCCGCCAGCAATTCGCAGGACAGATTGGCTGCCAGATTGATTGCGAGTTGCGCTGCTTCCTGCGATGGCTGTGAGCCATCGGCCACCAACAATATCCGCTGCATGACTGGCGGCACGGTCGCCGCAGGCTCGTTTCCTGCCGCCGGCTGATCATTCTTGCCGTATTTTCGCAAGCGTCCAAATAACATCATCGGCCTCCAACTGCTTGTTGCCGTTTGGCACGGTGTCCTGCTGTTGTCCTGGAGCGGTTCATGGCGTTGCCTCCGGCGCGTCGCTGTCGCTCTGCTCTGCCTGTTCCGGCGCTTCAGCGGCTTCGGAGAGGCGTTTTTTGACCATCTTCATGGTAAAAAACGAATCAAGCTCTTTGCCTTCGAGCACCTCGCCGATGTAGCGCAGGGTATCTTTGTAGTTCGGGATGAAAATATGTTCGAGAGCATTGACCCGGCGCTGGGTCTTTTTCAGCTCGCGGGCCAGAAGCCAGACGGCGCTTTCGAGCTCAGCGAGTTTCCCAGCGCTTTCCAGCAAAGCGAGAAAGTCAATCATGGTCTGGTCAACGAGTGAATCCGTGTCCGCAAAGCCATATTGCGAGCGGAACACGCCTTGCTTGACGCTGAGCGTCGGAATGCGGATGCCGGCCACGACGCGCGTATCGGAACGTACATCGTGCTCGTAATTTATGCCATTGGCGATATTGCGCATGTGGTAGTAGCCGTTGTGAGATGCCGCTTTGCGCAGCGTCGCATACGCCTTCTGCCGACGCTGCGCCAGCTCCTTCTGCACGACTTTGACGCGGTCAAGGAGCCGCATCAACTCCATGACCAGAATCTCACGCTTCTGCTCCAGCAGGGTAAAGCCCTGGCTGGTCGTTTGCAGACTGCGCTTGAGAATGAGCTGGTTGCTCTTGGTTGGGGCGATGTTCAGACGGCTCATGCTCTTCTTTCCCGCTTGCGCACACTAATCACGATTTGAGCACCGTCGTGGTGCTTTGGCTTTGGTCGTAGTACTGCTTGAGTTCCTCTTCGCTGACCCGCAGCAGCTCCGCTCGCGGCAGAATCCTGAGCACTTCCCAACCCAAGGCAAGGGTCTGCTCAATGCTGCGGTCTTCATATTCACCTTGGGCTACCACGCGATGCTCAAAGGCGCGACCGAATTCGACGTAGAGCTTGTCCACCGGGCTGAGCTCTTCCTCACCGATGACCGACGCGAGCGCCCGCACGTCCTTGACCTTTGAGTAGGCGGCGAAGAGCTGCGAGGCGACATGGGGATGGTCGTCCCGCGTCCGCCCCTTGCCGATGCCGTCCTTCATCAGACGCGACAGGGACGGCAGGCCTGCCACCGGCGGATAGATGCCGCGCTGGAACATATCGCGCTCCAGCACGATCTGGCCTTCGGTAATGTAGCCGGTCAGATCCGGGACGGGGTGAGAGATGTCGTCGCTGGGCATGGTCAAGATCGGCATCTGAGTGATGCTGCCGGCGCCGCCGCGCAGGCGTCCGGCACGCTCATAGAGGGAGGCCAGGTCGCTGTAGAGGTAGCCTGGATAGCCCTTGCGGCTGGGAATCTCGCCACGCGCGGTCGCGATTTCGCGCAGGGATTCGCAGTAATTGGACATGTCGGTGATCAGCACCAGGACGTGCATGCCCTCGTCAAAGGCCAGGTGTTCGGCCAAGGTCAGGGCTGAACGCGGCGTGATCAGCCGCTCCACCGACGGATCGTCCGCCAAGCTCAGGAACATGGCCACGTTGTTCAGCACGCCGCTATGCTCAAAGGAGTCAATGAAAAAGCGCGCGACGTCATGCTTCACGCCCATGGCGGCGAAGACGATGGCGAATTCCACGTCTTCGTTAAGCAGCTTGGCCTGCCGGGCGATCTGCGCGGCAATACGGTTGTGGGGCAGGCCGTTGCCTGAGAAGATCGGCAGTTTCTGCCCGCGCACGAGGGTGTTCATCAAATCAATCGCCGAGATGCCCGTCTGGATGAAGTCCCTCGGGTATTCCCGGGAGTAGGGATTTACGGGCAGGCCATTCACGTCACGCCGTTCAGCGCGCAACAGCTGCGGCAGGCCGTCCTTGGGGCGTCCCAAGCCATCAAAGATGCGCCCGAGCATGTCCTTGCTCACTGGTATGCGCAGAGACGAGCCCAGAAAGCGCGTGCGGGTGCCTGCCGGCGACAGGGAATCAGTGCCACCGAAGACCTGCACAACCGCGCTGGTGGAGGTTACATCCAGCACCTGACCCAGACGCAGTTCGCCATTGGGCGCCGTGACCTCAACCAGTTCGTCATAGGCGACATTCCTGATGCCGTCAACAAAGACCAACGGACCATCAATATTTCTTGCCCCGCAATATTCGAGACCGGCCATCTTCATGCGCGGATGCTCCTTTCCAACCCGTCCAAGCCGGTGGTGATCTGCTGTTCCAGCGCCGCCATGGCTTGCGTGTCGTCATTCTTGATTTCGCTTTTCATGCGCATCAGCCGTTCCAGACCGGGCAGTTCATGGACTTCCGCCAGTGTCGCTCCTTTCTGGATGATCGTCTGCGCCTGGGTCGCAAACCTCACCAGCAGCCGCATCATCCAACTCTGTTTTTCCGGCGAGCAGTACATGTCCACTTCATCAAAGGAGTTTTGCTGCAGGAAAGCGTTTTTGATGATCTCGGCGGTGAAAAGGGTCAGGCGTTGCGAGTCGGGCAGGGCGTCTGGGCCGACCAGCTTGGCAATGTGCTGGAGACTGCTTTCTTCCTGGAGGATGTCCATGAGGACATCGCGATTGTTTTTCCAGCTGTGGTCGTGGTTCTTCCACCATTCGGCGATTTCCACCAGGTACTCGCTGTAGCTGTTGCGCCAGCTGATTGCCGGGTAATGCCGGGCATTGGCCAGATCACGGTCCAAAGCCCAAAAGCAACGGATGAAACGGCTGGTGTGCTGCGTTACCGGTTCGGAAAAATATCCGCCGGGTGGCGACACCGCGCCGATGATGGATACCGACCCCTCATTGCCCTGCAGGGTTTCCACCCGTCCCGCGCGCTCATAGAAGCCTGCCAGACGCGCCGGCAGATAGGCGGGAAAGCCCTCGTCCGCCGGCATTTCCTCCAGGCGGCCGGAGAGTTCGCGCAGCGCTTCCGCCCAACGCGAGGTGGAATCGGCCATGATGGCCACGTCGTGTCCCATGTCGCGATAGTATTCCGCCAAGGTGATGCCCGTGTAGATGCTCACTTCGCGGGCGGCCACCGGCATGTTTGAGGTATTGGCGATAAGGATGGTTCGTTCCATCAGCGAACGACCGCTGCGGGGGTCAACCAGCTCAGGGAATTCCCGCAGCACTTCCGTCATTTCATTGCCGCGTTCGCCGCAGCCGATATAGACGATGATCTGCGCATTGGACCATTTTGCCAGCGCCTGCTGGGTCATGGTTTTGCCGGTGCCGAAGCCGCCCGGGATCGCCGCCGCGCCGCCCTTGGCGATGGGGAAGAAGGTGTCAATCACACGCAGGCCCGTCAGCAGCGGCTGGGCCATTTGCAGACGCGTGCGCACCGGCCGCGGTTCCCGCACCGGCCAGTACTGGAACATGGACAGCGGTCGCTCGTTGCCGTCGGCATCACGCAAGACGGCAATCGTCTCTTCGCCGCGATAATCGCCCTCGGCTACAATGCTCAACAGCTCGCCGCTGATGCCCGGCGGCACCATAATTTTGTGCATGACGCTGAGCGTCTCTTGAACCTGTCCGAAGGGCTCGCCTCCTTGCAGCTGCCGGCCCACCGTCGCCAGTGGTTGGAAGTGCCACTTCTTCTCCGTGTCCAGCGGGTCGGTTTTTTCGCCGCGCGCGATCATCGCGCCGCTTTGCGCCGCAATGCGGTCCAAGGGTCGCTGGATGCCGTCATAAATCGTGCCCAGCAGGCCGGGGCCCAAGCGTACGGACAGGGGGCGGGTCGTGCAATACACGGCTTCACCGGGACGCACGCCGCTGGTGTTCTCGTATACCTGGATGGTCACCGCGTTGCCGCGTACGCGAATGACTTCGCCGATCAAATGCAGGTTGCCGACCTCGACCACTTCGAGCATGCCGGCATGTTCCATATACCGGGCCTCCACGATCGGGCCGTTCACCCGCGTGATTTCACCAAGGCGCTCGTTGTTATTTCGTTTCCCTGTTTCGCCGGGCATGTTTTTCTCCGTTGGTCCTATTCATGCGGCCACTGTCACCGACCGCTCTGTGTCGCATTGGCGCCTAGCGCTGTTCTCACTGGCTGGCGAGATTCCGCAGTTCATCCCAGAGCCGTTTGAGGCGGGTGGCATAGCTGTTGTCATAGCGCCGGCGGCCGTCCGCCGAGCTGAAGATCAGTCCGCCACCCATGGTTGGCACCGATCGCAGCGTGTAGCGGCTGCTGTCCTCGGCGCCGAAGAGCTCTCTCGCCTGCGCCGTTAGCCATTCGGTGGTGGCTTGCGCTGCGTCGTCAGGTCCCACCACGACCTCGCAATCACCGGGGCCGATGGCCGACAGAGCCTCACGCGCCAGCAGTGTCAACGAGCGCGCGCGGTCAATGTCATCGCCACGCTCAACCGAGGCCAGCGCCTCCTGCAAAAACTCTGTCAGGCAAGACTCACTGGCCAGCAGCCAGCGCCGCCGCGTTTCCTGCTGGATATCCACCATGATGGAGCGGCATTTCGCCTCGGCTTCGGCCTCGGCTTCCGCCAAGCGTTCCTGGCGGTTGCGCTCGGCTTCTTCGACGGCTTGCTGCCGCGCCTTGTCGGCGTCGTTATTGGCTCGAGCGATAATGCGCTCGGCACGCGCTTGGGCGTCGCTAAGTATTTCGGCCTGTAATTTGTTTTCCTGGGGATTCATCGCATTGTCCTACTAACTCATGACTGCTCGTGACAGTGACGCTTCTCTGCCGTTGTCAGGCCTCTCAGTCGTCTTGCACGATGCGGATGCCAACGGCTTCGTAGATGAGGTCTTGGAGGCTGCGGCGCTTGCCGCGGGGTCCCCAGATATCCTGCATGACGGCGAGGTATGGCGGTTTGGAACTGAGGCGGTGGGCGGTCACCTCCTCTGTCAGCATATCTTCAACGGCTTCGGTGATCAACAGCACGCCCTTGCTGCGGTTGGCAATGGCGGCCTTGAAAGCCGCGCGGGCTTCCTCGGTTGTTTCCACCACATCGCCATTCACGCCGGCAAAGCGGTAGCCCAAAACCGTATCGGCGTCACCGATAATATGAAATGCCATAGTCGCCGTCTCCTCATGTCTGCACGGTCGTCGCGTAGATGCGTCGTGCTCAGATTTTGAAGACCAGGAAGAGACTCACCAGGAAGCCGAAAAGGGCGATACCTTCGCCCAAGCCCACGAAGGCAATGGCTTTGCCCAGCAACTCCGGCTTTTCCGCCGCTGCGCCCATGGCCGCAGCACCGACTTTGCCGACTGCAAAGCCTGCGGAGAGACTTCCCACGCTCATGGTCACGGCGATCGCATAGAAGATCGCGGGATCAACCGGCGCTTTGGCGACGCCGGCGGCCGCTTCGGCCACTGCGGCTTCGCCGCTGGCGTAGGCCAGACCGGCAGTCACCAACCCTAGCAGAAACAGACCGGCTTTGCCGGCGCGGACGAGCCTTTGGAACGTGTGCAGCTTCATGCTTTCTTTTCTCCTTTGTTGTCCTTCTCGGCGGTCTCGGCAGCCCCGTCCCCGATCTGGAAAGGACTGTAGAGGACGCCACCACCGGAAAAATACTTACCGAACAATTCGTAATACTCCAGACGTATTCCCTGTATCATTGCCACCATGCCTTCAAAGGCGATAACCAGTATGTTGCCGAAGATTATCACCAGCAAGGATAGCGCTCCGCCCATTGGCATTTCCTTGAGCAGGCTCACGATGGAAAAAATCGCCAAGCAGAGCGCTGCGTGGCTGATGGCAAAGGCACCCACACGCACGAAGGACACCGTGCCGCTAATGTAGCCGGTGAAAGTCTCCATCAGTTCAATGCAGGATTCCAGCACGATTTCCAGGGCGCCGCCGTGTTCCTCGCCGTGCTCGTCATCGTCGCCGCTTCTTTTGCTGCCGCGCTGCCGCAGGCGCTGCAACAACACCTGCATGGGCTTGCCGATAAAAAGCAACAGCAGCGGTATCGCCAATACCACCAACTGCCAAGTCGCCACCCGCTTCGTCAGCGCCACGCTGATGCCAATGCCTAATGCCAGCCAATAAAAAAGCAGCCCGATAATCCCAAAGCGGTTAAAAACGCCGTCAAAATAGCGCCGCGACAGGAATTGGTTGATGATGTTGATGATGATTGCCACGCTGGTGAAGACGATACCGACGCCGACCGCCGTCAGCAGCAGCTTGCCGATATCTTTTTCCGCCAAGGGACTGAGCCACAGCGGCGGGAATAGTTCATGATTCTCGTAGCCGAA
>JAAZKQ010000057.1 GCA_012799755.1 Lentisphaerota bacterium
AGTGCACGGCGTTGTCATACGAGGGACAGCCGTCTCTGACAAAGGTGTGCGTGGGCGTCGTGGCATCTGGTGGTCCGAAAGCGTTGTAAAGCGTGGCTACAGCCGGTTGCGTACCGCGCGTCTGCGAGAGATTGTAGCCGCAGATGGCTCTTCTTTTCTCTTCCACAACCAGCCAGGTGTAGTTCCATTGGCCGTTGACTTGAATGTAGGTTTCGTCGGCCGCCGCCATTGCTTCCGGCACGGGCATGTGCTTGTCCACCCACGGCGCCAGCAGTTCCGCCGCGGCGTTGACGTAATTGATCACCGTCTGGTGCGAGATGTGAATGTCGAAGAATCCGGCCAGCAGGTTGCGCGTCTGCCGGGAGCTCAGTCCAACATTGACGAAACAGCTGAGCACCAGGGACAAGGTCCGCGGAGAGTTGTGAATGCGAGAGAGGTCGACGTTGGAGCCGCCTTGGGGACGTCGGCAGACCAGATCCTCGGGTTTGAGATGAAATTCGCGGAACTGATAACGCAGCTTGTAGTTGGGATCATATGGGTTCCTTTGCCTGGCTTCGCGTTCCTCCGGCGTTAGTCGCGCCAAGCGGTCCAGGTAGTGCTTGCATTGGTCATTGCCACACTTGTAGATGGTTTCCGTTTCGGACTGCTTCCAAGCGTAAAGCGCATGCGAACATTTCGGACACCAATATTTGGCTTCGCTTTTCCGACGAGTCGGCGCAATCTGTCCCAACGCGTGGCAGATTTTGCAGCGGTACTGGCTGGCAAGACGTCCATCATTCACGTAAAGATAAGCCGCCGGGGCTCCGCAACGCTCACACTGGCAGCCTTCCGGAACGCGTACGCCCTTGCGGGAACGCACGGGCGAGAACGCCTTGCCATGAGCCTGGGCATATTCAGCCAGCAGACGACGATAGTCGGAGCTTCTTGCCGGCGACCGGTCCAAAGCCGGTTCCTCGGTCAGCGGGGGCTCCAAATCAACGCGGAAAACGCGGAAGTTCTCGCTTGGCTTCTCCGCCTTGAAGGGATACTCACTGCGCTGGCCGGAGAGAATCTCGTTGAGAATAACCATCAACGATGCAAACATGTTGTAGGTCAGCTGGCGGCAAATCCAGCGGGCAAGTCGTGGTAATGATGTGGTCACGTGGAGCTCCTTTGCTTCTTGGTGCAACAAAAACAAAGTCTCCACGTTGACCCTTTTCAAGCCAAAATGCAAGGATGTTTTTCAGTTAAATTGCAGGATAGAGAAAGAAAAGGTCGCAAGTGGTTCTACTAAAGCTAGTTAAGATTTCATAACAGGTGTTAATTTTGACAGAACGACCATCAACACGAGGAGACGACGAAATGAACAGCATGCCACAGGCAATTTTGTAGTGTTATGTGAAGAGGGCAGCCAAACGTCAGACCGAAACCATCAACACGAGGAGACGACGAAATGAACAGCACGCACCATCGAACCCATCGCGCCTTTACGCTAATTGAGCTCCTGGTCGTCATTGCCATCATCGCCATCTTGGCGGCGATGCTCTTGCCGGCTTTGGCCAAGGCCCGCGAAAAAGCCCGGACCATCACCTGCACGTCCAATCTGAAGCAGATATTTATCACTGCGTGGATGTACACGAGTGACAACAAGATCATCCCGATGAAGCAGAACGGTCAGAATCGTGCCTGGGCGTACCGGCTCTACGAATACGGTTATGATTCCGTCTGTCCATTAACGAGCGCACTGACCTATCATCCCAACCCCAAGTCGCATTACTATTGTCCATCAACCTACGAACCGAAATTGAATGGTCGCGGTGCCTACGGCCTTGTCTACAACAACAAGTACAATGAGAACGACACCTACTTTTATGGTAAGTCCTATACCGGTCCCACTATCCACAATCCCTCCAGCAAGGTTTTTATATCGGAAAGCGCCGGGCATTATTGGACCTTGGGCGTGAGCAACCGCTGGCAATTCTCTACTTTCAGGGAGGAATTTTCATATTACTTCATGTCGTCGCATAATGGCAAGACCGCGACGAACGTGGCTTTTGTCGATGGTCATGTGGCGACGGTGCGGGCTTTGCCCGATGGCGTGTACTACACGGATCATGGCAGTTTCAATCCGCAGTCGTCTGCCGCGCCCATATATGGCAATAACTGACGGATGCATCGCGGTTAACGCATATGACCTGTTGTGAAAATTCAGTGTAGTCCGGCGTTGTGTCGGCCGCTGTTGTTTTGGCTCGGGAGATGATCATGGAAGCGACATTTGGGCAGGCGGTGCAGGAGTTTTATCTGGAGCAGCTGCGGCGGAATTACCGGGAGCGCCAGGAGCGTCTGCGGGCTTTGCGGAACGCGGATGATGCCTTGGCCTATGTGCGGCAGGTCCGGGAAAAAATCCGGCGGCTGTTTCGTCTGCCGGCGGAAAAATGCCCCTTGGCGGTGGAGACATTGGGCGAGTTGCGTTTTGACGGCTTTCGGATGGAGAAGCTGCGCTATTACAGCCGGCCGGGCTTTGCGGTGACGGCTAATCTCTATGTGCCGGATGGGCTGTCGGCGCCGGCGCCGGCCGTGCTTGAGCAGTGCGGCCACACGGCGGAGGGCAAAGCCGGGCCGATTTACCAGCAGGCGGCGCGGGGTTTGGCCTTGGCGGGCTGTGTCGCGCTGGTGATTGATCCGATTGGCCAGGGCGACCGTGGGCAATTTCTGCGGGTACCAGGTTTCAAGGGTGCTTGCTGGGACGAGCATTCTATCATTGGCAAGCGGCTCATACTCCTTGGCGACTGGCTGGGCAGCTGGATGGCCTGGGAT
>JAAZKQ010000058.1 GCA_012799755.1 Lentisphaerota bacterium
ATGCCGGCTTCAGCCGGGGCCGAGCCATTGAGGGGATTCAGCACCCAGTCGGGCTTGAGCTGGTTCTCGGTGTCGGAATCGAAATATATGCGGAACGAATTCAGCGTGGCGCTACCCAGGGGGTCATACACCGTGATCTTGAAGGCGTCAGTTACATTGCTGCTGCCGGGAGCCACGCTGGTCTCTGGCACCAACACGGTGCTTCGGGCCACTTCGTCCGTAATAATATCGTTGGTCACCGTCTCAACTAAATAACGGCTGGACAAATAACGCTTGTAGGTGATGCCGGGCATGCAGAGGAAGAGGCCGGCGCCCATCGTACCATCATAGCAATCAGTGGCCGAGTCGGCAGTCTCCCAACCACGCTCAATAAGCTCATTGATCATTGCCGTGGCCTGGGCGTACTGTGCGGGAGTAATACCCCCTAAACCAAACGCTAAATCCACCATACCTTGCAGGGCATTTGCTTCGTCTTCCACGTCCTGGGCATCGTTTTGCGCGGCAAGTTGCGCCGTATTGGCAAGGCCCTGCTGAACAATAAGCTCCGCCATGTTCTGAGCGTCATAGGCTGCTTCGGCCGCATCCGCCGCTGCGCGGGTATGATCACGGAGGTTACCCATGGCAGTGACCAAATCCCCTGTGTCTATAAACGGATTGTCATAGCTCTCTATAACAGGAATTGCCGCATCCACTAGTCCGGCGTTGCTATTGGCGGTTGCCGCCAGGCCCATGAGGTCTGGAATGTATCCGTCCCAATCTGGGATTGCCTGGAATTTTTTGATATAGCTGATGGTATCATCGCGGGTTTCGAGGAAATCGCTGCCCCAGAGGCGGACCTGCCAGCGGTCGCCGGGGTCGGCTTCCTTGGTGGGCTGGAGGACGAGGAAGAAATCGGCGCCGGCATTGGTGCCGGTGTTGTTGGTGGGCAGGTTACCGACGGAGTCGGGGTCCAAGAACATCTCCACCACGTGGGTGTTGATGGTCATGTTGGTGAGGGTGTTGATGATGGGCAGGCGCTGCTTGAGAGTAGCGGCATCGGTTTCATAGGCGACGCGGGTGTCTTTCAGGGGATCGAAAAGGCCATCGCCGTCATCCTTGTAGAGGGCGATGCCGCAGTCGGCGCCGGTTTTGTTCGGGTCCACCAGGTCAGTAAAGGTGAAGGTGTTGTCTTCATCCAAAATCTGGAAGGCGAAGTGGTTGAAGCTGTAGTCGAACGTGTTGTCATTGGGGGCAACGACGTCGATCGCCAGCACGGCGGTCTTGCGGTTGGCCGACAGCGACCGGTAGCTGGTGCCACCAAAAGTAACGTTGCCAGCGCTGGGCGGCTCGGCAAAGAAGGTCGGCATGGTCGCCGTCACGGTCTTGGCTACACGGGCGTTGAGGATGTCGCCAGTACTGTCATCAGGGGTGGGAACATTCATGCCCGCAACAGTGCCCTCGCCTGCCAGCGCCGGGATGGTGTAGGTTGTGCCATCAAAGTCGAAGCTACCCAAGTTGGCGGACACGGCGGTAAGGCCGTAACCAAAGAGGAAGCTGCCAGGTTTGGACGGCTCGACCCAGACGTTGATCTGATCACCATAGTCCAAGCCGCGATCGCCCGCCGCGTAGGAACGGCCCTTGCCGCCACCGCGCACGCAGATGAAATAGTCCGAGCCGCGCCATTGGCCACGAGTGTTGACCTCTTGACCGGATACGTTGTTCGGGAATCGCAGATTTGAGGCTCTTGGATTGAAAGTCGCATTGTCCGGATCGTAAAAGAAGTCGTGTTGATAGAGGGTAATGGCCTTTTTGGGCGTCAGCACCACGTAATAGCGGTTCTCAGCGTTAGGCGTGCCATCAAAAACCGTGCCGTCCTCATTATACCACACCAGGGAGTCGGTATTGAGCGGCACTACGGTGTCAGTGCCAGTCGTGCGACCAAAGAAGTTGGCATTGTCCGTGCCGCCACGGGGATCAAAGACACCGACGGTGCTGATCTGTGCGCCACCACTCGTGGGGGCCGCGGGCTTGTAGTCTTTCCACAATGACACACCGGAGGTGGCATCGTCCGTCAGATTCGCCAGTTTGGTGGGCACGAAGCCCGGACCCGAAAACCACACTTTGACCGAGTGCAGCACTTCATTGCCGTAACCCGTGGTCCGACTGCCGGCCATATTGAACATCAGCATGGGGCTGGGGAAGCCATCGGCCTCGAGGTAATCGGGCTGGTAGTACTCGACCACGTCAAAACCGACCTTGGCGTACTTGACGTCGTCCGGGCCACGATGGATGTTCGGGTGGCTGTCGCCCTCAGCAGGGGTGCGGGTCGTCTCGGCGGCAGTACCGGCGTAATCAAAGAACACACCGGTGTCTACCTGGGGATCGGCAGCAACGCCAGCAAGGGTGTTCGGTACCTCATCCTTGCGCGGGATGTACATCTTGAAATCGGTGCCGTACTTGGGCTGCCGCACGACTGTGGTTTGGTCAGGCTTGGTCGTCACGCAGATAAAGTAGTCGGGCTTGCCGTCGGCCGTGCCTTCCAAAGGCGCAATCCGCACAGAGCTGCCGGCTTCACCGCCGACATTCAAGGTCACTTTCCAACGGCGGTAGCTAACGCCACCGACGAGCCGCGCCGCGACTTCTTCGTAATCCCCGCTGCTGTTGATCTTGCGGTCGGCCCCAAGTTCAAAACCGCCAGTATTGTTCTCATCATACCACAGAGTAATGCCCGAATGCCTGCCGCCCGTCGCGTTGGCCAGGTCGAGGATGTCAAAAGTACGACTCCGGCCCTGCTCCACATAGAAGACCACCTGCTGCAGAGCGTCGAGATTCCAACGTGGATCACCGGCATAGCTGGGGCCAGCCAAGCTCCTATTAACCCCCCAGAGCACACCGGCAGCGTTGATACCCAACACGGGATAGGGGTCGTTCAGGCCCATCAACTCTTGCTGATTCTCACCAATGGCCAGCCCTTGGTTGATCGTGCGCTGGGTGGTGTCCAACACATCTTCATAAAATTCCATGTTCATAAAGGTGAAATACTTGATCTGCGAATTGAGATACTCAGTCAGCAGATAGGGCGGATAGCCGTTGTAACGCTGTAACACCTTACCCATATCACTTCCGTCAAAGAACTGCAGAAGATTCGGGCCTGCCTTCTGCGAATTGGCGGTGTCGCTGCGGTGCGGGATCATGTCAACCACAGACGCCTCAGGATGAATCTCGTCGGCGCGGAACTCTGAAACAGTAGTAGGGCTGCTGGTTTTGCTGGCATAGTATTTGAACTCCTCCGTGTAAAAGGTGATTCCTGGGTGGACCAAACCGCCGTAAGACGCCTGGCTCGTGTCCTCCAGATCAAGCCGAAATTCCTGCATGCCCCACCACTTCTTGCTGGGCTCGTTGGCATCGGAAATGGCTTCGACGCCAGTTAGTGGCCGGACGCTGTTGATGCTCGCTGCGTAATAGTCGTCATATTGAACAATCTCATTGGTGTCGAAGAGTACCCAGTACACGTCGTCTTTCGTCACGCTGGTGGTGCCAGTGCGATCATCATCATCAACTTCGCCGTTAGTGGTGGTGTTGAAGGTAAGGGTCATTCTGTAGAAACCCTCGCCACCTTCAAAATTGTTGGTGGCAAGGATAGTATCATTCCCCTCCGCCCACACCACATTTGTAATGGTGCCATCGCCTGCAGCAGGCACACCCACGGTGTCACCCGTGCTGATTTGCTCATGGAGATGGCTCCCGCGGACCAGGCGCACGCTCTTGATGATATTCGCGAAGTCCCAGTTCCGCGTGCCATTCTCCGGCCCGCGAACATAGACGCGAACCGTGATCGTGGCGTCGTTGGGGTAGGTCGTCGTGCTAGTCTCAATCTCGGTGGTGTAGGTCCTGGAAATCCTCAACACCGGGGTCAGTGGCGAGTTGGGCAATATGCCCTGATTCGGAAAGGTCACCTTCTGGACACTGTAGGTGGTGGCCGCCGAGAGATTCGCCGCGCCGGCGAGCAACAGCAGCAGTGCCGCCGCCCAGTGCCCGCCCCGACGCCAGCCCGTAGCCCGGCCGGCCTGCTTCTTGGTCTCTGCTGCCCTCGTGCGGCGATGCTCGGTGTGCGTGATTTTCGTCATCATGCCTTGACCTCTTTGCTCGTTCGTGGTTTCGTTTTGTTGCTTGTTGTTCATATGTAATTTGTGTTTCATGTGCTGATGCTGGTCACGGACCAAACTCGCCCGCTGTCCCGGGGCTTTGCCGCTGCGCCGCCGGCCGGCCGGGACCGTCCCGTGCCAGCTGTCGGCGACGCCGCCAGTTTTATATACTGTATTATTTAGCAATTTTCGTGCCAGGAATGAGCAAGAACGCGCCGAGGGCGCATTTTGTCACCAAGACGCCTTGTCTTGATCATTCTCAGCCAGGCTGCCGGCCCGCCTAATGGCTTCCACAGCCACGACTAAGGCCAATTCAGGTAGAATAACAGAAAACTCCTTACAGTAGGGGACAGTGGACAATTTGCAAGATTCAATAGGCATTTTTAACCTAATACTGCTAGTCAAGGGCCGTCCGTTCTTCTCATTTTTGCGAATAGGGGCATTTTTGCGAGCGTTTTGGTCGCCGGCCGGCGGCGGCCGCGGCCGGGGTTTGCCGCGCGGGGCCCGACGCCCTCTCGCGTCGGGGCAAGTCCAGGAGGCCAATCCGCCGCGGGATGCGTCGGCACGGCAGTTATCATCAGGCTGCTAACCGGATGCCAATAGCCTGTAAACACGTTTTCAACAGGCAGTAATTGCAGTGGCGATGAGAGATTATTGCATTTTTTGCATTATCCGCAGATGTCGCAGATTATTTTTAGAGTGGGCGGCTTGGCGGCGTGAAGGTTTTTTTATCCGCAGATTGCGCAGATTCTCGCAGATTATTTTTAGGGGGGTGGCTTGGCGGCGTGAAGGTTTTTTTATCCGCAGATGTCGCAGATTAGCGCAGATTTTTTTAGGGGGGGGCGGCTTGGTTTTTTATCCGCAGATTACGCAGATTAGCGCAGATTTTTTCAGGGTGGGCTGCTTGGCGGCGTGTTTACCGGCAGAGTGGAAGCGGCTTTCAGCCGCTTCGCCACAGCGCCCCGCATGCGAAAAACCAGGCGCGGGGCTATGGTTGTAACTCACGGAGCTATGGACACAATGGACGACAATACAGGCCAGCTGAAGACTTCCGCACGCAGAGAGACATGACCCTGTAAGCGGCGCTGGGCGGCAATGGAAGCCCGTTTCGTGTTTGCTATGTCGCACCCCTACAGGGTGCCTTTTTGAGGGGGGCTTACCTGGGGTTGCGCCGTTGGCGCAACCCCAGGCTGGTATGTGGCACGCCCTTGGCGTGCAATTTTGTCGTTTATAGTACGGTTCTGACAGGTGATGACGCAGCAAAAAGCGGCTGGAAGCCGCTTCTACCTTGACGGAAGACGCACGCAGCCGCTTCTACTCTGACGGGAGATAAACAAACAGAACCGATAACGGGATCAATGCTCTTCACATAAGAGTCCACATAGATCTTGACGAACGTTCAACTCATATAAAAGTCATTGATGTCCGCGTCGGCAAGGCACGCTGAAGGCGTGCCACATACTAGCCCAGGGTTGCGCCTATGGCGCAACCCTGGGTGCATCCCCCCGAAATTGCACGCTGAAGGCGTGCCACATAGCAGACATGAAAGGTGGGTTCCATTGCCCCTTTGGCCGCAGTCAGCTTCGCCGACTGCGGCCAAAGGGGCCGAGGAACACGAACATAAACGCCCCTCTACCCAGGGCGGCGCACACTTTTAGTGTGCTTGCCCCGGGCTGGTATGTTTTGCGCCTTCAGCGCTTCTGCCGCTTCGCGGCGACGAAATGCCGCAAAGGCAAAAGGCTGTTTTGCTGAGGCACAAAGCGCTATGAAAAATAGTTAAATGAAGAGCATTGGACGGATCGGACGGAACAGGGTGATCCGGCTGCTTGGGCGGTCGGACCCGGCGGCCCCCCTGACGCCAAACAACCACCCCAAAAAAATAATCTGCGCCAATCTGTGTAATCTGCGGATAGAAACTGCTGTTTGACAGCGGCAGAAGTCCATCTATAATCAGAAACGTTTATTTGTTGCTCAGATAAGCCTGAGTTTTGCGTGTATCAGCCAACAAAATGTAAAACGAGAATGGAGACGAACGAACGGATGGATATCAAAGAAACGCTCAAGAGTTATGCCTATGGTTTGGGTGCCGACCTCATTGGCTTCGGCAATATCGAGCGCTGTCAGCACGCGCCGCCGATGATGAGCCCACAGGGACTGTTTCCCGGGGCAAAGACAGTGATCGTCATGGGCATTCACCATCCGGATGCCTGCATTGAGCTTGGCGGTGAAGAACATCCGCAGAAGATCGGTCCCTATTCGGTGCAGTATCTGATGAATTCGCGGCTGGACGAGTTGTCCTATCGCCTGGCGACGCGGATTGAAGAACTTGGCTATGGCGCAGTGCCGATTTGTTCAAGCAACATCTGGCGTTACAACCAGTAGAAGGACCTCAAGGCGGTATTTGCGCCGGACGTCAGCCACATCTACATGTCGG
>JAAZKQ010000571.1 GCA_012799755.1 Lentisphaerota bacterium
CGGCCGCCACACCGGCGCTGCTTGCTGCGGCGCTTGCCAAGAATCCGCCGGCGCCGGCGCGCATCGCCTACCTCAACGCCATGGGCAAACTCGCCCATGCCGACAGCCTGCCGCTCATCATCAACGACACTCGCTCCGGAGACGCCGGCGTCAAGCGCGCCGCCATCCTCGCACTCTGCGATTGGCCGGACACCACGCCCCTGGCGACTCTGCAAACCCTCAGTCGCGACCAGCAGGCCAGCCTGGCCCACCGCGTCCTCGCCCTGCGTGGCTATGCGCGCATGCTCGCCATGCCCAGCCAACGTCCCATGCGCGAAACTCTCGCCATGTACCGCGAGGCATTCGCCCTCGTTCAAGGCCCACAGGAAAAACAGTCACTCCTCAAGGGGCTCGGCGATCTCATCCACCCCGATGCCTTGCAAATGGCCCTGGACTTCCGCAAAGACCCCGATCTCAGCAGCGAAGCCGTTATCGCAGCCACCAAAATCATGAACGGCCTCAGCGGCGCCGGCATGAAACTCAAAGTCTCACACGGCACAGGCAGCGTCGCCAAAGCCCTTGACGGCGACCGCGCCACCCGCTGGACCACCGGCGCACATCAAAAAGGCGACGAATGGGTCGAAATTGACCTCGGCTACGAAACCGCGATTGAGTCAATATTCCTTGATGCCGGCGAAACCGGCCAGGACTTCCCCACCGAATACCGCGTCTACGCCTCGCGCCTCCCCGACGGTGACTGGGGTGAGCCCGTCGCCACCGGCAAGGGCACTGAAAAGCTGCTCACCATCAAACCGACGAACGCCTACGGCCGCTACATCCGCATCGAACAAGTCGGCCAGCGCAACTACTTCTGGTCCATCACCCGCCTGCAAGTCAATGGCGTGCCGGAATTCGATACCGGCAGCAAGCTCGACCGCAGCGCCTGGAAACTATCAGCCGACAGAAATACCGCCGCGCTCGCCAAGGCCATTGATGGCGACCTCAACTCCCGTTGGGACACCGCCGGGGCCCAGCGGCCCGGCTTCTGGTTCGCCATTGACCTCGGTGATGTCTATCAGCTGCGCAGCATCACCCTCAATACCACCCGCTCCGGCAACGACTATCCCCGCGGTTACCGCGTGGATGTCTCAAACGACGGCAAAAACTGGGATGGCCCCATCGGCATGGGCCACGCCGAAAACGCCATCACCACCATCCCACTCCTGCCCAATAAAGCCCGCATGCTCAAAATAACCCTCACCGATGCCGTTGATCCCTATTACTGGTCCATCCACGAAATTGATATCATCGGCCGCCGCGAGTAATGCCACCTGATCCGCCTGATCAAACAGTAAAAACTCAGCCCATGCCATCCGGTTTTCAGTCAGTCTTTACAGATTTAAAGTCGCACTTTGAATTTGTAAAACAACGGCCTATCTTGTTCTCCGTCACAGCATGACGGAGACATGACATGATCCCACGCTTGATCCAAAAACAACTTTTGCACCTCTGGGCGAATTATCCCGTCGTCACCATCACTGGCCCCCGGCAATCGGGAAAAACGACCTTGGCGCGGGCCACTTTTCCGGATTTGCGCTACGTCAGCTTGGAAAGTCCTGACATCCGCGCCCTTGCCGAAAACGATGCCAGGGCCTTTTTGCAGGCCTATCCAGCGCCGGTCATCTTTGACGAAATTCAGCGGGTGCCCCAGCTGTTGAGCTACATTCAAACCTTGGTTGATGAATCCGGCAAGACCGGTCAGTACCTGCTTACCGGCAGTCATCAGCCGCAACTCAGCGCCGGCATCTCCCAGTCACTGGCCGGACGTACCGGCCTGTTGCGCTTGCTGCCACTATCCATCCGGGAGCTGCGCCAAGCCGGCATCACGCTTGAGCGCGACGAATATCTATACAAGGGGTTCATGCCGCGCGCCTACCGCACTGCCCTGGAACCACACACCCTCTACAGCGACTATTTCGCCACTTATGTGGACAAAGATGTCAGGCAAATAGCAAACCTGAACAACCTCAGCGCCTTTGAGACCTTCATGAAATTGCTGGCCGGGCGTTGCGGGCAACTGCTGAACCTCAGCTCCTTGTCAAACGACGTCGGCGTCTCTTCACCCACGATCAGCGCTTGGCTCTCAATACTGGAAGCGAGCTTCATCATTTTCCGCTTGCCCTGTTATTACGAAAATTTCGGCAAGCGCCTGCTTAAAAGTCAAAAGCTCTACTTCACCGAAGTCGGCTTGGCGACCTGGCTGCTCGGCATCCGCGAACCGGCGCAAGTCGCCCGCGACCCGCTCTTCGGCAGACTGTTTGAAAACATGGTGGTTCTCGAAGCCTTGAAAGCACGCTGCAATGCCGGCGCAGAACCCGATCTGTACTTCTTCCGCGACTCCGCCGGCACCGAAGTTGATCTCCTGTTCCGGAAAGCACCCGATCAGCTGATCCCTGCCGAAATCAAGGGCGCCATGACCTGGCACAAAGACTTTGCCGCCAATATCCATAAATTGCGCGAGCTGTCACCAAAATTCACCGGCGGCTTTGTCGTCTATAGTGGCGACGTGACCCCTGTCAGCAATGACGTGAAATTCATCAATTTCAAAGATGCCGCCCAAATAGTCGAATGACGGTAAGCGGTCACCCCATTGATATTCGCAGCACAGTCAGGAAACAGGCGTACTTGGTGCCGTTTGCGGAGTCATGTCACGCTGCGGGCTACAAACTACAAGCCCGCAGTACAACCGGAGGGGCGCTTGGCAAAGCGGCTGGAAGTAACCGGACAGCCATTGATAACAGACATTTTTTATCCGCAGATTACGCAGATTTGCGCAGATTTTTTTGAGAGTAGGCTGCTTGGTGTAGGAAGACCGGTGTGTTTGCGTTTTCCTGTCGCCTCTTTGGTTTTCAGCGCTGAAGGCGCAAAACATACCAGCCCAGGGCAAGCC
>JAAZKQ010000572.1 GCA_012799755.1 Lentisphaerota bacterium
CCCTGTTGGGAGTCGCGTTTCAGGCCGCTGATGCTGATGTCGCCGCCGATGGTGGCGGCGGCGAGGAAGAAGGCCGCCTGGCTCCAATCGCCTTCGACCTTGCAATCTCGTGCCTGGTAGTGCTGGCCGCCGGGAATAGCCCAGCCATGGGCGGTGGCGTCAATGCGGATGCCTGCCTCGGCGAGAATGGCGAGACTGAGGTCCACGTAGCCTGCGCTCTGCAGTTCGGAGCTAAGGGTGATAACACTGTCGCCGGTCAACATGGGCAGAGCGAAGAGCAGGCCGGTGATGTATTGACTGGAGATATTGCCAGGCAGGACGTAGGTGCCGGGCTGAAGCCGGCCGCTGCTGCTGAGGGGCAGGCCGCAGTCACTGCTGAAGCTCATGCCGTGCTGAGCCAGGCAGTGGAGATACTCGGCCATGGGGCGTTCAGCCAAGCGGCCACGGCCGGTGAAGACGGCTTCGCGACCGAGAGCGCCGACAATGGGGATGAGAAAGCGCAGGGTGCTGCCGCTCTCGGCGCAATCAATGAGCAGTGGGGACGCGGGCACATTTGTGACGTTCGTGTCGTCGTGCAGGCCGCGGATAATCAAGGCGCTGCCATCGCTACGGCTCTCGGCGCCAAGCGCGGCCATGGCATTGCCGGTCGCGACAATGTCGTCCGAGGCGGCAATGGGTGAGACGCGACAGCGGCCGTTGCTGAGGGCCGCTGCGATGATGGCGCGGTGGGCGGCGCTTTTACTGGGTGGTATGGCGACCCTGCCGCAAAGGCGCCCGGGGGTGATGGTGACGTGCTGCGTCGAACTCATGGAAAAGTGGTCTTTGGAACCTTGTTTTAATGGTGATCAGTCTGGATTTATCGTCGGTGGCGGCGCGTTTGACTGGCGTTGCGAGTGGCCCGAGAGGCAATCGCTCACCCATTGATCATTGGCCGTTTTCTGTTGCCTTGCAATGGAAACCATCCTTCGTGTCTGCTATGTGGTACGCTTTCAACGTGCTGTTCCGGGTGGGGCTTCCCCGGGGTTGTGCCATAGGCGCAACCTCGGCTGGTATGTGCTACGCTTTCAGCGTACTGTTTGGCCGGACCCAAACTGTGCTTCCATAGCGTTTTTTCAGCGGAAATATCCTGAGCAAAGCGCTGTTATCAATGAGTGCCAATTACGCCCGAGAGAGCGTTTGTATGAGGCCGCTTCTTGGAAATTGTCGTTCGCGGGGTATTTTGAGCGACCCCATAGTATAGTCTCTGGACTATCGAGAACCCAAAAAACTCTAGTGATAAAATGAGGATTGCCATGACTTCATCCGACCGACCGTTTCGCGTTCCGGCCTACCCGTTGATTGCCCACGACCCCTACTTTTCGCTCTGGTCTTGCAGTGATGAACTTCATGGCAGTTGGCCGCGGCATTGGACGGGACGCACTTACGGTGTGACGCTCTTGGCGCGTGTTGACGGCGCTGCCTACTGCCTGATGGGCGATCCGCGCGGTGTGGCCAAGATGGCGCAACAGGGCGTGACGGTGACACCGACCCGCACCGAGTACCGTTTTGCGACCGCCGGCGTGGTCATCAACCTGAGCTTTGTGACGCCGGTGCTGCCGCAACGGTTGGAGATTCTGTCACGACCGGTGACCTACCTGGATTTCACCGTGACGAGCGAAGACGGGGCGGCGCATGATGTCGCCTTGTATCTCGATTTCAGTGGCGCGCTCGCGGTGAATGACGGCTCCGATCCGGTGGTCTGGGCGCGTTGCCGGATACCGGGCCTGGAGCTGCTCAAATTCAGCGCCGCCAATCAGAAGATGCTGGCGCGGGTCGGAGACGATCTGCGCATTGAATGGGGCCACTTCTACCTCGCCGTGCCGGAAACGGCCATCGCCGCGGGCGCAACGAGTGTCCTCGCTCGTAGTAACGTCAGTCGCCAATCGTTCATGCAAGGTGGTGTGTTGCCTGGCGGGGATTGCCTTGAGGACAGTTCGCAGATGCGCCATCCCTGCATGGGGGCGGCGGTGCTGCTGCCCATGGCGGTGACGGCAGCCAAGCCGGAGGCTCGCTCGCATGTCCTGGTGGCTTACGATGACATCTATGCGGTGGAATTTCTGCGCCAACGCCTGCCGGCGTACTGGCGCAAGGACGGCAAGAGCTTCGCGACGATGCTGCAGGAGGCCGAGCGGGATTTTCCGGCGCTGGCAGCTGACTGCCGGGCCTTCGATGCGGAGTTGCTGGCGGACGCCACGGCCGTCGGTGGTGCGGACTACGCCAAGCTCTGCGCGATCAGTTACCGGCAATCGCTGGCGGCGCATAAGCTGGTCGCCACAGTGGATGGCACGCCGTATTTCTTCTCGAAAGAGAATTTTTCCAATGGCTGCATTTGCACGGTTGACGTGACCTATCCGTCGTCGCCGCTGTATCTGCTTTTGCAGCCGGCCTTGCTGAAGGGCATGCTTATTCCGATTCTGGAGTATGCCGGGTCGCCGCGCTGGCGTTTCCCCTTTGCACCGCACGATCTGGGCACCTATCCGCTGGCCAATGGCCAGGTCTATGGCGGTGGCGAGCATAGCGTGGAGAATCAGATGCCGGTGGAGGAATCCGGCAATATGCTCATTCTGGCCGGCGCCTTGCTGCGTTTTGAGGACGACCGCGATTTTGTGCGCAAGTACTGGGCGACGCTGAGCACCTGGGCGGATTATCTGTTGGAGAAGGGCTACGACCCCGAAAATCAGTTGTGCACGGACGATTTTGCCGGCCATTTGGCCCATAACACCAATTTGTCGCTAAAGGCGATCATGGCACTGGGCGCCTATAGTCAGATGGCCGCTGCCATGGGCGATGATGCCCGCGCCAAGCGATTCCGTGCGGCCGCCGAGACGGCGGCGCAGCGTTGGCAGGTGGATGCTCTTGACGACAGCGGCTGCTACCGTTTGGCCTTTGATCGGCCCGGTACCTGGAGCCAGAAGTACAATCTGGTGTGGGACAAACTGTTGGGGCTTGAGCTTTTCCCGGCCGAAATTGCCCAACGCGAACTGGCGCATTACCGGCGCGTCCAAGGCCAGTACGGCCTGCCGCTGGACAATCGCCGCAGCTATACCAAGCTCGACTGGATTTTGTGGAGTGCGACACTCACGGGCGACGACGACGACTTCGCGACGCTGTTGGCGCCGGTCATGGCCTTTTTGCGTGATACGCCGGACCGCGTGCCTCTCACCGACTGGTATGAGACGACTGACGCCCGCAAGGTTGGCTTCCAGGCCCGGTCGGTTGTCGGTGGAGTCTTTTTGCGCATGTTGTACGACCCGTCATGGCGGCGGAAATACCGCAGTCGGCAGTGAGCTTGCGGCAACGGAATAGCTGAAGGATGGCAACGATGAACGAGTTGACGTACGCGCCGGCAGCGAATGATGAGGACTACAAAGAGGTCTATGCGCTGGCGGCGGAAATCTGGCAGGTGGCCTACAAGGACATCATTTCCCAGGAGCAGATTGACTATATGTTGCCCATGATGTACGCGCCGGCGGTGATCGCCCGGGAAATTCGCGAGGGCGTCGTTTACGAGTTTGTTCTTGATGGCGACAAGCGTATTGGCTTTATGTCCTTCGGACCACATGGCGATGGCGAGATGAAGTTGCACAAGTTATACTTGTTGCCGAGCTACCACGACCATGGCGTCGGCTCGGAGATGCTGCAGCACGTTATTGCAGCGGTGCGGGCAAAGGGCGCCCAACGGTTGATTCTGAATGTCAACAAGCAGAACAGCCGGGCCATCAAGGCGTATAAGCGTAATGGCTTTACGGTGCTGGCAGACGTCAAGAATGCCATTGGCAGCAGCTTTTACATGGACGATTATGTGATGGGTCTTGAACTGTAAACAACAAACAAATGAGGCCGCCGTCGGACAGGCGGCGGCGACAAGGAGTGCAAGCGCATGAGCAGCGAACCCCGTCGAAGTGTGGTGTTGGACAAAATGCGCGCGGGCAAGAAAGCCCTGTCCTTCAAGAACAACTTTTCGTGCAGTCGGGCGACCGAAATGGCCGCCATGGCGGGCTTTGACTGCATCTGGCTCTGCCGCGAGCACGTGCCCACGGATTTTCACAGCATGGAGAAGCAGATTCTGGCGGCGAAAGTGCATGGCGCTGACTGCATTGTGCGGGTGTCGAAGGGCTGCTACAGCGACTACATCCTGCCGCTGGAGGCCGATGCGACGGGTATCATGGTGCCTCATGTGATGAGCGCGGCTGAGGCCCGCGAGATTGTGCACTGGACGCGCTTCCATCCCATCGGTCGCCGGCCGGTGGACGGCGGCAACGCCGACGG
>JAAZKQ010000573.1 GCA_012799755.1 Lentisphaerota bacterium
CCCAATATCAGCAAATCCTCTATCTCCTCCGGGTAGGTCAGCCCATGCTTGGCGAAGAGATCGCGATTACACCACAACAGCACCACCGACAAATCCAAGGGCAGTGCGTAGACTCGGCCCTCGCTGCTGCAAAGAGCGAGCGCCTGATCAATAAAACGCTCGCGCCAGCCGTTCTCAGACACGACAGCCGTGAGGTCAAGAACCTTCCCGGCTTTCGCGTAATCAGCCAGCGGCCCGCCACCCCAAGTGAAAAGAATGTCCGGGGGAGTGCCGCTGGCCATCTCCACAGCCAGCTTGGTCTTGTAAGCGTCATTCTCAAAACTCTGGATTTCCACCTGAAAACCAGGATGATCCACCTCAAAACGCCGCGCCGCATCCGCCAGAATCTCCCGTGGACCAGCGTAGTTCATGATATGCCAGAAACTCAGAACCGTCGGTGCCGCCGCGCCGGCGCTTTGTTTTTCAGCCCGGCCGCAGCCCGTTGCCAGCAGTGTTGCAGCCGCCATTGCCATCAAAAGAATCTTCATCTCTTGCTCCTGTAGTCCAATGAACTCACGCTTCCAGGCGTTTGAGAACCGTACACCGCGACAAAGTTACGCGCCGAAACAACGCCAACGCGGTTCAGGCTCTCTTGACAGGAAAAGTAACGGCCCGGATGGCCCGGCCATTGGCGGCAACAGCATCGCCAGGCTGTGATAATTTGGAGCCGTCATGGAGAAATTAGCCGCTATCATGCTCAAATACCTCTTCATTCTCATGCTTCTGCTAAGCGCCGCCGACAGCCTTGCCAAGGACGGCGACGCAGCACCCGCCATCGCTTGGAAAGTCGAGGCCGCGCCCGTTCGCCTGCGCGTCAGTATCCAGCCACGCCGGCATCCCGCGCTTTTCGTGCCAGTGCCTGCCGAGCTCCCCAAGGAGCTGCTCCACGCCAGCGCCTTCGCCGACGACGGCGAGGCCATACCCGCGTCGCCAGTGCTGCTCGGCGACCGCATGATCGGCGTGGCCTTGAATTGCCGCAGCGGTGACAACCGGCGCGAAAAAGCCGATGAGCCGCCCAAACCCAGCATCAGCATCTATCTTCATGCCAAAGCGCATAAGGACGCTACGCCCTTTTTGGGGGACAAGGCCCGCGTCGTCGCCCTCGAACGCAGCATCAGACCACTGACAACGCGAGCACACAGCGCCGCCGAAATGCTCCGACTTTTCAATACGCCGGAAAAAAAGCGTCCCGTCTTCGTGGTTGCCGTAGCGGCACTGGGTGCCATTCCCGACCGCGACAACTGGCAGCAACCGCCTGAAAACCAACGTCTGGCCAACGCGATGCTCCGCTGGGACGCACGCATCATCGTCCCCGAAGATTGTAGTGTCGCCTTTGGCGCCGACCAAAATCACAGCGCCTGGGTCGTGCTCCTTGACGGCAAGCCCGTTGCCGATTGGAGCAGTGAAAACAAGCGCCCCGGCGGCGGCGCCTTCGGCCCCGTCATCTCACTCAAAGCCGGCAGCTACAGCCTGCAACTGCTCGCCGTGCAACGCCAAGGCGAAGCTATCCCTCGCTGTCTGCTGCGTCCCGCCGGCGACAACGGTCCCGGCGCCGCGCCGACAGGGCTGGTCCCGGCTGCACAGCCCAGCTACTGGAGTATCGAGTTCGCCGAGCAGCCCGCGCGCAACGCCTCGGTAACGCTCCAGCTGGCGGAGATCGGCCATTTTTTCCAAAGCGACCAGCGCATCGCCCACTACACCTTCTCAACTGACGGCGACGCCGCACGAAGCACTCCGCAGTGGCTTGACCAGAACGGCAAGCTCATTGACAGCGACAACGGCAAGCTGTTCTGCCCGGCAGAATGCATCCCCGGCTTCCGCGTCGCCGACGACGAGCAAACGCTGAGCATTCCGGCCTTTACGCTCTGGCAGCCCGGCACGGTTCATAACGGTCGCATGGCCTTCGGCGAGCTCCCCGCCGTGCTGGCGCGACATCAGACCCTGCCGCTGACTGTCCGAGTAACCTGGCCTGAAACTCTCTCCACCGAACTACGCGAAAACACCCGCCTCTTCTGTGAACAACGTTCCGCCGACGGCAAGGTACTGCGCCAAGACCCGCTGCTACTGGACGGCAAAAGCCATTGCCGCGCCGATCTGTCTCTGCTGGCGAACAGCCACAGTCTGTTGCTTCGCTGTACCATCGCCGACGAGGATATCTTCCTCCCTCTGCCCCTGCGCCTGATCCATCCACGCGACGCCGCAATGCCACTGATCGCGCAGGGCAATGCACTATTCACCAGCCTGGATACGCGTGCAGTCATGGTTTGCAACGCCCTGCCGCCACCCGGCGACGGTCGCCTCAGCCGGCGTAACTGGCCGGTACAGCCACTGCGCTTGGCCCTGCTTGACGACTTCATCGCCAACACCAACTCCTACGCCGCCACGGCACTGCCCGAACAAGAGCTGGCCACCATGCTCGGTGGCCCGGGCCCCCTAAGTTTCAGCCGCGTCAACGCCACGGCGCGCACAGGCTCATCCCCAACGCTGGCCGCTATCAGCGCCCTGCCCCGGCTCATCGTCAGCCGACCGGATTTCGCACTCCTCGCTGTCGGCAGCGAGGCCCTGCGCAACGACCAAACGCCGGTCGCATGGTGCCGGACGCTGCTCTTTCTGGCTCAAGCCTGCCAGGCGGCGGGCATTGAGCCCATACTGGTCGCTCTGCCTGAATTGCCCGACCTGCCGGCAGCCACCAGCCGCAGCGCTGCACTGCTCACCAAGGAGCTTGGCCTGTCGCTGGGCATTGCCGTTATTGATCTCTATTCACGCCAACGCCTGAACCGGGTCGAGTCCGCAGCTTGGTATCAACACGAAGAGCTTGATCTGCCAACACCGCAGGATGCGGCCCGCCGCTGGCTCAGCATGACTTGTGCCCGCGCATTGCAATTGTATTATCCCACCGTCTTCACCTACCACGCCAACGCCGATAACAACTGCCGGCCAGGCCAACCCTAAGTGATCCAGCCATGCCAGAAAAAATCTGCGATCTCACCACCCACAGCAGCGATGATCCCTTCGCCCCACGCGGTTTTCCCCAAGCCACGCTCACCCTCTGCCGCTGGCAGAAATGGGCGCTCATCGGCGCCGTCGTTCTGCTCATTGCCTGGGGCTTTGCCGACATCCACCGCGAACTGCTGGTCATCAACACCGTCCTGACCGTCTTCTACCTCGCGTCTACCCTTTATCGCATGCTGATCATTGATCTGGCTCTGAGCAAGCCGCGGGACATCCAAGTCACCCCCGAAGAGATGGCGCAGCCACCCAACGGCAAAGAGTGGCCGCGCTACATGGTCATCCTGCCCATGTACCACGAGGCGGAAGTCCTCCCCGGCCTCATTGATTCCCTCAGCAAACTCGACTACCCGAAGGACCGCGTCGAATTCCGCCTGCTCATCGAAGAGGACGACGAAGAAACCATGCCCGTCGCCAAAAGCATGAACCTGCAACCGCCCTTCGTCATCACGCCCATAGCCAAATCCTATCCGCGCACCAAGCCAAAGGCCTGCAATGTCGCCATCGAAACCGGCGAGGCCGACTACCTGGTCATCTACGACGCCGAAGACCAGCCCGAGAGGGATCAGCTCAAAAAGGCCGTCGTCGCCTTTTCCCGCTGCCCCCCGAACGTCGCCTGCATCCAAGCCAAACTGGCCTATTACAACTGGGACTGGAATCTGTTGACCCGCTGCTTCACCGCCGAGTACGCCAACTGGTTCGGCCTCTGTCTGCCCGGCTTGGACTGCCTGCAAGCCCCCATCCCCCTCGGCGGCACCTCAAACCACTTCCGCCTGGACGTGCTTCGGCAAGTCGGCGGCTGGGACGAATTCAACGTCACCGAAGACTGCGACCTCGGCCTCCGCCTCTTCAGCGCCGGCTGGCGCACGCGCGTACTGGATTCCAAAACCTGGGAGCAGGCCTGCCCGGTTCTGCGCTCTTGGGTCAATCAGCGTTCGCGCTGGGTCAAAGGCTACATCCAAACCTACTTGGTCCACATGCGCGACTTCTTCGGCCTGCATCGCAAGCTCGGCTTCTGGAACAGCTTGCAGTTTCACCTGCTTATCGGCGGCAGCTTCCTCAGCCAACTCATCAATCCCTTCTACTGGCTGATGACCATCCTCTGGCTTTTTGTGCGCCCCGCCGGCATTGATCAGTATTTCCCGCCCCTGGTCTTCGCCATGGGAGCGTTCTGTCTCTTCGCCGGCAATTTCATTTTCGCCTACACCTGCGCCATCGCCTGCGTCCGGCAGAATGTCGGCCACCTGGCCAAATACGGCCTGATCATGCCGGCCTACTGGCTGATGATGAGCCTCGGCGCCTGGAAGGGCTTCCTCCAGCTCTTCCACAAACCACATCATTGGGAAAAAACCAAGCACTTCGCCAACACCAGTGTCACCTGACGCACTCGCGCCGCCGGAAAAACACCACCATGGATTCACCACGAAGCACCCCAAAACAACTGAACGGCAAAGTCGCCTGGGCTTTCTTTGCCGTCTTCGCCTTCGTCATCTACCTTCTGCCCATGCGCCCCTCCGCCGCGCTGAGCGTACACCAGAGCATCGTTGATGCCCTACTGGCCGGCAATAACTGGGGCCGCCAGGCCCTCATCGGCAGCTTTGACTACCCGGCGCTGCCCAGCCTCGCCCTGCTCATCAGTACTATTCTCGGCGACTTCGTCCGCCTTGACGGCGCCCGGTTGCTGCAAGCCATCGCCTTGGCCTGGACACTCTGCTACTTCGTCCGCACCGCCTACTATCAGCACAGCTACCTCACGGCACTGCTCCCTCCCGCGCTGCTTTTTGCCCTGCCCCAACTGCGCAATGCCGCCCTCACCCTTGATCCCGGCTGGATCGCCGCCGTGCCCTTCGCGGCCATATTCTACCACCTCGTCTGCTGGCACGCTGACAAAGGTCTGCGTGACCTCGTCCTCGCCGGCGTCAACTGCGGCTTTCTGGCCTTCTGTGGTCCCGGGCCGCTTATCGCCGGCCTGATCCTTGTCGCCGTCCTCAATGCCGAACATCGGCGCACCACTGCGTCTCTGGACAGCAATGTGCGCGACGGCATCGCGCCGCTACTCTGGGCGCCCATCCTCTATTGCATCGCCCTGTGGCTCCTCTGGAACTGGCTGGTGATGGACGACATCTTCTTCGGGTTGCGTGATCTCTGGCTGCGAGCGGACAATGTGCGCCCCGAACAACTCCAGCAACACCTGGACAGCGCCATTCCGCTCCTGCTCTTTTGTCTGGCGCCCATCCTCATCCTGATGCTCAAATCCGACATGCGAATCATCGCCCGTTGTCTACTGCCCACGCTGATCATCCTGTCGCTGGCAAGCGTAATCTCAGCGGCCCTCGGCGCCAATCCGGCGTCGTTATTGCCCCTCAGCGCCGTGGCAGCGCTGTCGGTCTTCACGCTGGTAGCCATCGCGGGCTTCGGACATCCGGTTCCACGCAGCTGCGCGATCATAGCGGCGCTCTGCTGCGCCTTCTATGCTGTCTACAACGACCAAGCCCTGCCGCCGGATACGCATGCCGCCGGCGCGCCTGCGCGCGAAGAACTCCTTGCCTACATTGACCAATTCTGGCCCGACTCACGCACTGTCCTCTACGGCCTGCGGCTCCCGGCACTCTACCCGGACCCCGCCGAGAAGCGCTTCATCGCCCGCTTGGACTACCAGGAAGACGCTTTCCTCGACCAAGCCAAAGATGAACAACTGCACATCCTCGTGCCACCACCGGACGGCTATTTCTACCCTCTCGCCCACTCATTGCTGGCAGACCTGCACGCCAACGGCCGCCCTTGGCTCTTCCTCGAAAAACAATGGCCCGGCAACTGGCAACTCTGGCGCTGCGTCATCCCACCCAAAGGCGAGTCGCGCCTTGAACACCTGCGCTGATCTGAGCAGCGCGGCCGGCTGGCGGATCGGACGGATCGGGCGGATCGGTCCAATGCTCTTCTTCATTTAATTATTTTTCATAGCGCTTTGAGCCTCAGCAAAACAGTCTTTTGCCTTCGCGGCATTTCGTCGCCGCGAAGCGGCAGAAGCGCTGAAAGCGCAAAACATACCAGCCCAGGGCAAGCACACTGAAAGTGTGCGCCGCCCTGGTAGAGGGTCGTTTATGTTCGTGTTCCTCGGC
>JAAZKQ010000574.1 GCA_012799755.1 Lentisphaerota bacterium
CTGTCTTGTCGCCCAACGACAAGCCAAGCCGCCATAATCTGCGATAATCTGCGCAATCTGCGGATAAAAAACCTTCGCGCCGCGCGTGAGCCCAACATATACTGTCCTTAATCTGCGAAAATCTGCCTCAATCTGCGAAAAAACCGGCGGCGTGAATGGCCGCGCAGCGGCAAGACAGGCCGCCGTTTTTTTTTGTAAATCGAGGCAAGTTGAGGCAGATTATTTTTTGGGCTGGCGGTTTGGCGTCGTTGGCGTTTTTTGCGCAGTCTGATTTGGCTGATCAAGCAGTCTGATTTGGCTGATCAAGCAGCCGGATTTGCCTAATCCGTCCGATCCGTCCGATCCGTCCGATTCGGCTGATCACGCAGGCCGATTGGCCTGATATAGGCTAAGGAAAGGAACTGGGTGATGTTTACGGCAACAGCGACGATTGATTTGCGGGCGATTGTGGTGGAGTCGGGCGGCGAGCGGGTGGCGGCGGCGCCATTGGAGGTGCGGAATCAGACGGGCAAGATCGTGCTGGCATTGCCGAAGAGCGCGGAGGGCTATCGCTGGCATGAGGACGACTATCTGATTATGGACTGCGAAATCCAGCAGAACTCAAAGGCCGATGTCAAATATGAGTTTAAGATTGGTGACAAGCTGTTCACGCTGGGATACTACCTGGTGCCGCAGCGGCGGGTGAAGATGGCCATACAGCTGGCGGAATTGTCGTCGCGGCGCTGGTTTTTGCAGACACAGCCGGGTGCGCTGAAGGGCCATGTTTCCGGCAGTCCGACCCATATTGATGAGGTTGATGAGGTGCGAATTACGCTTGAAAAAGGCCGCGAGCCGCAGTCATTGACGATTTACAAGGTGTATCTGAGCCGCGAATTGCCGGATTTCACCGTCAAGGGCGCGCCAATGGTGGACAAGTTCGGGCAGTGGAAGGACATGGATTGGCCGAAGAAGGTCAAGGACGAGGGCGCGATGGTCGCCTATCTGCGGCAGGAATACGAGCGGGCGTTGCGTGATCATGACTATCCCGGCGATGAATTTAGTCGCTATGGCGGCTGGACCAAGAAGCGTTTCGAGGCGCGGGGCTTCTTCTACAAGCTGCATGATGGTCGGCGTTGGTGGCTGGTGGACCCCGATGGCTGCGCCTTCTTCAGCAGCGGCGTCTGCTATGGTTCGCGCATGGGCGTGCATGGCTTTGTTGATGGCATGGAGGACTTGTTTGATTTCCTGCCGGCCAAGGACGATCCGGTTTTCAAGGACGCGTGGACGACTGCCGACCAGATACCGGAATTCGTCAAGCGCAATGGCGAGGAAGCCGGCAAGGGGCGCACTATGTTCAATTTTGCGCGGGCGAATATGATCCGGGCCTTCGGCGACAAGTGGTGGGACGCGTGGGTGACCATCAATGCCGCGCGCCTGAAACGCTGGGGCTTCAACACGATCAGTGTCTGCGTCAACAACTACTTTGACGAGCGGGCCGAGGACTACCTGAAGAAGGCGGAAGTGCCCTTCACCTGGACGCTCAAGCGCTTCCCGAAAACCCGCGAGATGATCTTCCGGGACTTTCCCGATGTGTTTTCGTCGGAATACGCCGCGCTGTGTCGGGATTTCGCCCAGCAGATTCTGCCCTTCAAGGACAATCCGTACTTCATCGGCTACTTCATCAACAATGAGCCGGAATGGCTGGTGCAGCGGACGACGAATCCGGCGGAACAACTGTTGCGCAAAGGGCCGGAATGTGTCAGCAAAGGCGTGCTGGTTGACTTCTTGAAGAAGGCATACGCGGGAAATATCGCGGCCTTCAATGCTGCGTGGGCAACGAGCGTCGGCAGCTTCGCTGAACTGGAGAAGCCCTTCGCCAATATGGACGCACTCAACGGCGCCGCGTGCGCCGACTTGCTGAACTTTCGCGCGCGGATGGTCGAGGAATACGTGCGGGTGCCGACCAGCGCGCTGAAGGCGGTGTGTCCCAATGCGCTGAACCTGGGCATGCGCTATGCGTCGGTGACGGAAAATGACTTCGCGGGCGACACGCTGTTCGATATGTTTTCGTCCAATGGCTATCGGCGTTCGGTGGTGTCGCTGCTGGAGTTGGTCGCGCGCTGCACGGAGATGCCGCTGGTGATCGGGGAATGGCATTTCGGCGGCTCGGACTATGGGCTGCTCAGTAATGCGCTGGTCAATGCCACGACGCAGAGCGAGCGCGGCAAGGCCAGCGCAAATTATATGCAGATGGCTATGGCCGCACCGAATTGCGTGGGGGCGCATTACTTCGAATTCAATGACCAGCCACTGCTGGGGCGCTTCGATGGCGAATGTATGCAGCACGGGCTGATTGATATCTGTAATCAACCACATACGGACTGCGTCGAGGCGATGAAGGCCGTCAACGCCAAGATGTACCAGTACGCCAATGGCGATATCGCGGCGGTCGAAACGCCCTGGGAATTCGCGCCGAGGTTCTGAGTTTTTTATCCGCAGATTCCGCAGATTCCGCAGATTATTTTTGGGGGTGGGCTGGTAGGCGTGGGGAGAAGTTTTTTATCCACAGATTACGCAGATTAACGCAGATTATTTTTTGGGGTGGGCTGGTAGGCGTGTAGGAGGGAGTTTTTTATCCGCAGATTCCGCAGATTGGCGCAGATTAGGGCTGCCTGTCTTGTCGCTGCGCGACAAGTCACGCCGCCGTTTTTTTGGGGGGGGATAGGCGCGTGGGGGGAGGGAAATTTTTTGCGCAGTTTGATCCGTCTGATCCGTCTGCTGATCGCATTGATCCACCTGATCAGGCAAAGCCGGATTTACCTGCCGAGTAAGCGGTCACCGATTGACAATTGACCGTGCCGGTGGTCGTTTTCCGCTGTAGTGCCTTTACAAGGCACTGCCTCATGGGGAACTGTCCACCCCAGCCTGAAGGCTGGGGGTAAGCATGGTTAAGCGCCTACGGCGCAACATGGACA
>JAAZKQ010000575.1 GCA_012799755.1 Lentisphaerota bacterium
CACCGATATGAGGTGATTGATGGATATGCCGGTGGAGAGGGTCGAAGTCAGTTCGCTCTGATTGTCCGAGATGATCTTTGCGTAGAGATTGGTGGCCAGCGCACTGGTGCTGATGACCGAATCCAGCAGGAAATTCACGCAGAGCACGGCGATTACCAGCGTTGGCGCAAAGAGCCTGCCGGCGTAGCCGTAGAGCAGACAGACGAAGAAGAGAATGACCGTGTCGTAGATCATCACCCGGCGGTAGCCGATGTGGTCCGTCAGGCGGCCCACCAGCGGCGCCATGAAGATATTTACAGTTGCGCAGATGCCGAGCAGCAGGGCCATGGCTGCCGTGTCAAAGCCGTACACACGGATCAGCACGTAGGGCGCGAAGGTCATGAAGATTTGTTTGCGGGCGCCGTAAAACAGCTCCAGCGCGTAGAATTTCCAAAATTTCCGGCGGAAGTACAGTCGCGAGCGCCGGGACGTCTGTGTTGGGGCGTTGGGCGTGAAGGTGCAGACCAGGCTGATGGCGAGCATGATGAAAATCGTCACCCACACGCTGTCGTAAATCACCCTGCGATTGGTGATGTTCAGCAGTCGCGTGCTGCACCAGAAAATGGCGGCGACCATTAAGCTGCCCATGACTTGCCCGAAGTGCATGGCGCCGCTGAGGACGCCGAGGGACTGTCCGGCATTCTCCGGTCGTGCCACCTGCATGGCGATGACGTTGCGCACCGGCATCACCAAGTGCTCGCCAAGACTCCAGATCATGATGAAGCCGACTACTGCGATCTTGCCAACCGGCAGCATCAGCAGGCTGACGCCAATGATGCTCACGATGGTGCCCAGGCGCATGATTCGCCAGTCGCTCATCCGGTACAACAAGGCCAGGATGAAGACCAGCGCCAAGCCGGGCATCTCGCGGAAGAATTCCAGCCAGCCGCGCTCCACTGGGCTGATGCCATGGATTTCCGACAGGAAGTTGTTCATCGTGGCGGCAAAACAGCCGATGCCGATGCCCCAGACCAAAATGCTGATGAAAAATGCCGTCGCCCCCGCATTGGGCCTGAAGATGTCGCTACTGCGTCGAAGGGGTGTCATATTAAGTAAGAAAGTTCCGCTAGGAACTGATACATACTCACGGGCAAGCGTCAGGTTATGCGGCGCTTGCCTTGGCGGCGGTGAGTTCCTTCTTCTTTTTTATGATCATGTAGATTGCGCCTGCGGCGACAGCGAGCAGGAGAATGCCGAGCAAAGGCCTGTAGATGATCCAGGCAAGGGCAATGGTCACCAAAGTACATGGGGTGGCAAGCAAGAAGGCCAAGATGCCGGTGCCCATGCCAATGACGTTGCCGATGAATGGGACAACGTCGCCCAGGACCGACAAGGGTCTGAAGACCATTGAGAGTCCGATGTACATGCAGACGAAACCGACGAGTCTCAATATCCAGGTCAGAGTCCTGTTGGAAGCCTGGGCGGCTGCAAACATGGCGTCGGCAGTATGGATGCCATCCCTGAGTTCGAGGATTTTGTTGCCGTTTGATGCGATGTATGCCGCGAATTTGTCGCCCTTTTGGACAGCGATAAGGCTAATGTCGTGTGGTGTCACGATGGAGAATTTGTATCGGGTGGCGCCGATGACCTCTGCCGGTGCTGTCGCTGCCACTGCGGTTTGCTCTGCTTCTGTCGGGGGGGCCGCGGGAGCAGGCGTGATGATGACGTAATCGCCATCAATTCGCGCAGTTGGCCCGAGTTGTTCGGGGAGTTTGCAGTCTTCGGGAAATTTGTAGGTTTTCTCGCTGCCGATTTTGTTGATGATTTCCGTGGTGAGTGTGAAGGCACCGAGCTTCACGTTTTCTGCCTGTTCGACTGTATCCGCGAGGACAGTTCCTGAGTTGCGTCGGGATTCGCGAGCGGCAGGGTCCTTGAACTCATTGGAGTCAACAGCTTCGGAGACCCATTTTTTCGAGTAGGAGTAGGTGGTGATGCGATCAACTCCGCCGCCGAGTTTCTTGACTTCCTCGGTTTGTGATTGTTCGGTCCATTGGTAGATTTCTCCGGTTCTGGAAAGTCTGATTGCGACTTCAGAAATGCCGAATTTTGGATCGCGAAGAGTGTCTTCCGTTTCGGCCTTGCCGGTGAGATGGACGAGCTTGTCTTCATTTTCGGGTAGAACCTGGTCTGCCTGGATTGAGATCGTTGCGCCTTGGCCTTCCTTCAAGGCTCTGGCGCGCTTGACTGCACGACCTTCGTTGAACCAAAGGATCGGAAAGCCAATGGCGAAGATGATGAGGCCGATGAAAACACCCGTGATTGCACCGCCAAGACGAGAAAACCAGGATTCGCTCGAACGCTCAGTGTACTGTGACATGCTTGATACTCCTTGATGATTGCTGAAAATTGTGTTGCTTACTCAAAAACTTTACAAGGCAAATTCATTTTATTTGTGGTTCGATTGAGCAAAACAAGGTTTTTAATGGGCGCGCCTCCCAACTCCCGAGGGGGCAGGCATTGGCCTTTTCCTGACAAATGCCTTGGAAAAACACCGGCTACCTGGTGTGTTCCGGCAAGAGCCTGCCTCCGTTCCATCGGCGTTTCTACAGTAGCTCATTTGCTGCCATTTTCAGGTTGCCAGGCTGAGGATTTATGCGAGAGCGAAGGCTTCAGGAGAGCGAGGGGGAACAGGGCGGATGAGTGTGCTTGGCGGAAAAGACGACGCCCGCCGGACGGGGTGAACGTCAAGCGGGCGTGGGTGAGATGGCGAAGTTCAGGAAAGGATGTGGTGGCGAGAGGGGAAAATCCCGCCCCGTGAACTTTGGGTTCCCCGGGTTGTCTTCTCAGTCAAGCGTGCCGGTGTAGGTGGGCATCCAGAATTTGCTGGTTTCGCTGTAGGCAGGGGTGCCGCGCCAGGTGTTGTTGCCCACATGGCCATCGCAGTAAGTGACATTGGTGACCCCGTTGTGGCGGAAACTGATCTTCTGGCTAGTTTTATCGGCCTCGGAAGTGGCTTGGTTGTGGAGGTCTATGCAGTAGGACTGTTTGGAACCAGACTGACCTGTACATTGGCCGGCGCAGCCGGGGAAGGCGTCCATGAAAAGCGCGGTAGTTGCCGGGGCGACGAAAGCGGCGTCGGCAACCATTTCAGTCTTGAAATTCAGGCCGTAATGTTGCGCGTAGTGATCCCACTTGCCGGTCCACTTGGTGTTTGAGCAGCTGCCGCAGTTGAAGCTTTTGACATCGCCGACGTAGGGGAATATCAGGGTGTACCAGTACATGTTCTTGACAACGGCTTGCCCAGCGGGGTCGGTGAAAGTCCGTATGCCGGCATCGCGGGTGAGCCCGGCGGGATTTTCGTCAATATACATGCGTGCAGCCAGGCCGATCTGCTTGAGGTTGCTGACGCAGCTGATGGCGCGGGCTTTTTCGCGGGCTTTGGCCAGCGCCGGCAAGAGCATGGCGGCGAGAATGGCGATGATGGCAATGACGACCAGGAGCTCAATGAGGGTGAACAAATGTTTTTTCATGGAGAGGTCCTCGGGGCTGGTTATCAGATTCTATTTGCACGGCACATCATAAACCGCGCTTGTTATGCATTATAACAACATACGACGAAAAGAACAATGCCCCCGCGCAAAAAAAATCGTAGATGGGGTAAGCGGTCAGTGGACA
>JAAZKQ010000576.1 GCA_012799755.1 Lentisphaerota bacterium
TGCCGCCGGAACAGGGATTGCTGGGCTGTCCCAGCCGAGACAGCGACTGCTGCCGGGAATGAGCCCCGCCGGCCGCGTGAAGAGACGGACGGTGGCGGGATCGTAGAGCGGCGCTCCGTCATTGAGCAACATGCGGGCAAAGCGTTCGAGGTCGGCGGCGGCGGCGAAGAGCCCGGCATGACCGGCGACGCCGCCATACCAGCGGGCGTTTTCGTCATGCACGACGCCTTGCCAGGCCTCGCCGGCATCACTGTCAGCGGCAACAATAAGCTCGGTTGGCACGCAGTGGCTGCGGCGCTCTGCCGGCGGATTGAAGCAGGCGCTGGTCATGTCCAGCGGCGTGAAAACCATGTCCTGGGCGGCAGTCGCCAAGTCCTTGCCGCTGACGGCGCTGATGAGTTCAGCAAGCAGCATTGGTCCCAAATCGGAATAGAGGGCTGCGCTCCCCGGCGCGGTCGTCATAGGCACGGCCAGCAACAACGATCGCTGTTCGCTCGGGCTGCTGACCTGCGCGTGGCGGCTGTGAAAAGGATAGCCCGCCGGCAGACCGCCGCAATGCGCCAAGAGTTGGCGAATGCTCAACGCCGCGCGCCAAGCGCGCTGCTCCGGTTGCGCCTTAGCAAACTCCGGCAGGTAGCGCGCCAAGGGCGCATCAAGTTCAATGCGACCATCTTCGACCAGGCGCATGACTACGGCCGTGGTCGCCACGACCTTGGTTAGCGAAGCGAGGTCAAAGATATCCTGCTCCTGCAATGCCGGTCCCCGGTCATAGCGGTGGCGTCCCGCGAGGTAGCGCCGCGCAGGGCCGCTGCGGCTCAGAACGGACAATATCGCGCACGGTACAATGCGCTTGGCGACCGCATCGTCGAGCAGCTGTTGAAGAGAACTGTTTGACATGGCTTGGGAGAAAAATTGAGCTGCTTGGTATCTCTCTGCTCAAAGCTGATTGGCGAGAGCCTGCACGGTTTTGAGCACACGCTGGTATTCTTCTGCGGAACTGAGGTGTTCGATGATGAAAGGCATGTCCGGGTCGCAAGCGTGGGCGAGTTCCACGTAGTGTTGCAAATCCAGGGCGCCATCACCGGCGGCGACTTCCTTGAGGTTGAAAGTCAAGTGGCGTTCAAGACGGACGTCCTTTACGTGGCAGCTGCGGATGTGTGGGCCGAGGACGCGGAAACATTCGTCAAGAAACTCGCGGTTGAAGAAATAGCGCTGGGGGCAATTAATCATATTGACGGCGTCAAGATGCACAGCGAAGCCTGGGCGCTTGATGGCTTGCATGAGATCCATGTACTCGGCGGGGCTGCTGGGAATCATCCACGGCATGGGTTCCAAGGAATAGCTGCTGCGAGTGGGCTGCACGGCGTCAATGATGGCCTGGGTGGTCTCAACAACGCGCTGAAAGGCCTCCGGCCCGTAGTTTTCGACGTAGCCGCCGTCCCAGACCTCGCCGGTAGTGCCCGCGATGTTCACGCAGCAGCGGGCGCCAACCCGTTCGGCAAGAGCCAGTTGCTCTTGGCAATAACGCAGGTTTTTGGCGCGCTCGGCGGGATCGGCATGGAGGGGATTACACCAGGCGCCGACTTCGGCGATGAGCAGGTCGTGATCCCTGGCGGCGGCCGCATAGGCGTCAATTTTGGCATCGCTTTCGCGGTGATTGCAGGGGAAGACTGCGGCGCGGCAGCCCAGAGCACTGAGAGCGGCCGCCCACTCGGCAGGGCTGTCATGACGGGGAACATGGGATATGCCAATGCGCATGGGACCTCCTGAAACGTAAATGAGATAGCGGATCGCTTGCTGAAAATACTTTTGGTCTTGCGGTGCCGGGACAGCTACGAATACCAGTTATGTCCGGCTTGCCGGGGCAGCTTGGCGGCGCTTGCCGGGCCATTGGAACCCGGCAAGTAGTTCGGGTAACCTTCCGGCGGGGCATTCTTCTCGTCGGCTAAGACCGGGGCGACAAATTCCCAGGCGCTTTCAATGCTGTCGGAGCGCCAGAAGAGTCCTGGCTTGCCGAGCATGGCGTCAAGGACAACGCGCGCGTAGCTTTCCTGGGTAATCTGGCCGACATCGGCGTAGTTGAAATGGAGCTGGGCGGTGTCAATGCCTTCATCAGCAATGCCGGGTTTCTGCACGTTGAAGCTGAGGTGAATGCCCTCATGCGGTTGCAGACGCAGACGGAGCACGTTGCGTTGCACGCTGGCGCAGCTGGCGGGGTCGTCCAGCACGCAGAGGGGGTTGCTGCGGAAGACAATGACGACTTCTGTGAGCTTTTCAGCCAGAGCCTTGCCACTGCGCAGGTAGAAGGGCACGCCGAACCAGCGCCAGTTGTCCACGTAAACACGCAGGGCGGCGTAAGTCGGGGTGGTGGAATCGGGGCTGACGCCCTTGGCTTGGCGATAGCCATCGTACTGGCCGAGGACCCAATCACCAGGCAGAAGCGGCCGCAGCGAACGGAAGACCTCGTTCTTCTTGTCGCGGGTGGACTCGGCGTCAGCGGCGAGGGGCGCTTCCATGGCGATCAGGGCGAGAATCTGCAACACGTGGTTCTGGATCATATCCCGCACGACGCCGGACTGGTCGTAGTAGTCGCCGCGTTCTTCGACGCCAAGTTTTTCATGCACGGTGATCTGGACGTTTTCGATGTAATTGCGATTCCACAACGGCTCGAACATTGCGTTGCAGAAGCGGAAAACCACGAGATTGCGCACGGTGTCCTTGGCCAGGTAGTGGTCAATGCGGTAGATTTCCTCTTCCTCGAAGGTGTCCATGAGCAGCTTGCGCATGGCGATAGCGCTGTCGAGGTCGGTGCCGAAGGGCTTTTCAACCAGGATGGCGTGATTGCCGACCATGCGGCCATCAGGCGCAAAACGGCTCTTGCCCAGCGCGCGAATGATGGTCTCCGAAACCGTCGCCGGCACCGCGAGGTGAAAGAGGACTTTGCCCTGGCTGGCAAAGCAGTCGTCGCAGTGGTAAAGCAGATCGTAGAGGCGCTCACAGTCGGCGACGGAGTCGTAGTCAATGGGCATGTACACCAGGCGCTCACAGAAGGCCGCGCGCTGCGCCTCGTCGCCCAATCCGGCGATGGCGACGGCGGCCTGCTGCTGCCAGGCTTTGCTGTCCATGGCGCTGCGCGCCAGGCCGATGATGCGGAAAGCGCGCGGCAGCTTGCCGGCACAATCAAGGTTGAAGAGCGCCGGCAGGAGCTTGCGCCGGGTAAGGTCGCCGGAGGCGCCGTAGATCACTAATGCGTAACTGCTGATAGGCGACATATTGTTATGCTCTCCTTAGATGAGATCATCTGAAAAGGGGTACGAGGTGATTTTTGCCTGCTGCAAGGTTTTTATTAGTCTTTCTTCAGCCATAAAATAGACATGATTACCACATAAACAACGGAGAA
>JAAZKQ010000577.1 GCA_012799755.1 Lentisphaerota bacterium
CCGCCTCGCGCCCTTGGTGCGGGAGCCGGACGGCCTAGCGTCAAACAACACGACCCCATGTGAAGCGGCACCGCCCCCTTTCCTCTCCCCCCCCCCACACACACAAAAAAACCTGACTAAGCTTCCAGACAAGCGTCTGCGCGTCTTTAGCCAATCAATCACTCGTTGATAACTGTTGTTCCCTCAAGTTGTTATGGACGCTATGGGCGGCGGGAGAGCACATGTCGTCATCCATGGTGTCCATAGTTCCGCAGCTTGTGGGCAGCAAGCTGCGCTAAGCGGCCAGTCTCTGGTCGCTGGGCACCGCTACTTGCGGCGCAGTCCTCACAGCGTCACGCCGTCCTTGAAGAGCGCGATTTCCTCGTAGCCCTCCTGCTCATTGCGGGCGAGAGCGCCGGATGCACAGGCCAGTACCTGATCGAAAAACTCGTCATCCAGTGCGGCGCTATCGGCGTCGGCGGCGAGCAGCCGCCCGGCATCGAAGTCAATCCACCGTGGTTTGCGCTGGGCGAGAGCGCTGTTCGAGGAGATTTTCATGGTCGGCACAACGCCGCCGAAGGGCGTGCCGCGTCCGGTGGTAAACAGAACCAGATGGGCGCCGGCGGCGGTCAGCAGCGTCGTGGCGACCATGTCATTGCCCGGCCCCGTCAGCAGATTCAGGCCCTTCGCCTGGAGGGGCTCACCAATGGCAAGAACGTCGCTGACCAAGCCGCAACCGCCCTTTTGCGTGCAGCCCAGAGATTTGTCTTCCAAGGTGGATATTCCTCCGTCCTTGTTGCCCGGCGAGGGATTTTCATAAATGACCTGGCCATAGCGGGAAAAATAGCGCTTGAAGTCGTTGATCATGTCAACGCACTTGTCAAATATCCCCCGGTTGCGGCAGCGCTGCATAAGCAGGGTTTCGGCGCCGAACATCTCAGGCACCTCGCTCAGCAGGGTGCTGCCACCTTGGGCCAGCAGCCGGTCGGAGAAACGTCCCACCAGCGCATTGGCGGTAATCCCGCTGAGCCCGTCCGAACCGCCGCACTTCAGGCCGACGACCAACTCGCTGCTCGGCAGCTCCTGACGCTGATCGGTGGATGCGACTGCTGCCAGCCGCACCAGCTCAGCGAAACCAGCCGTCACTTCGTCGCCCTCGTCCTGCGCCAACAGAAAGCGTACGCGGCGTTCGTCCACCGGGCCAAGCAGTTCCTTAAACGACGCCAAGGTGTTGTTTTCACAGCCGAGGCCGACCACCAGCACGCCGCCGGCGTTGCCATGTCGCGCGAGAGCCGCCAGCACGGCGCGGGTCATCTCGTGGTCGCGTCCCATCTGAGAACAACCATAGGGATGGGTCAAGGCCAAAAAACGGTCAATACTGCCTTGAACGAGTTCGCGATTGCCCATCGCCGCCAGACGTTCTGCCAGCTTGTTCACGCAGCCGACTGTCGGAATGATGAAAATGTGGTTACGGATGCCCACTACGCCACTCTCACGCCGGTAGCCCATGAAGCGGGCCGCAGGCATGACGACTTGGTCAGCCGTCGGCGGTCCGTCGTACTGATAACTCAAAAGGCTATCCAGTCCCGTGCGCAGATTATGGGTATGCACCCACTCACCGGCGCGTATGGCGCGAGTCGCCGAACCAATGGGCATGCCGTACTTGATGACGTCCTCCCCAGCGGCAATGTCCCGCAGGGCAATCTTGTGCCCGCGTGGAATGTCCCCCAACAAAGGCAAGGGCTCGCTCTCGCCACAGCGCAAATCAACCAGGGCGACAGCGACATTGTCCAAGGCATTGATCACGATGTGGCGCATATTTTCACCTTCCTTCACGGCGTTAACCGCTACCGTTCACGGACCGCCAAGCACAGCTTCGGCAAGACAGCGGATTTCTGCAAGCTGGCTTGCCATCACGGCTTGATCGCCCGCAATGCCGCCCGGCAGCCATCACGATGTATGGCTGTCA
>JAAZKQ010000578.1 GCA_012799755.1 Lentisphaerota bacterium
ACGAAGACGGGCACGGCCATGTTGTGGAGGATGCAGCTGGCGCTGGAGGGCCAGGTGTAGGAAGTGACGATGACCTGGTCGCCGGCGCCAATGCCGCAGCCCGCGATGCACATGTGCAGAGCGGTGCCGCCGCAGTTGCTGAAGTAGGCGTACTCGGTTTCAGAGAAGGCCTTGAACTCCTTTTCGATCAGGGCAGTGTAAGTACCGCGTGTCTGCGTCTTTTCGTGCAGGGCGGCCAGCACGAGCTCTTCGTCACTTTTGTCTATGGGGGGCCAATTTTTGATGTCACTGGCGTTGATGACGGGCTTGCCGCCGTAGATAGCGAGTTCTTGCATGGTGGGCCTCCTGAGGTGGTGAGACAGACTGAAAACAACGGACAAAGGCTACGAACAGGCCGGCCTGGCGCCGTGCCTGATACTTAGTATAACGGAGAGGGGGGCCGACAAGGACCTTGTCGGCGGGAGAAGCTTGTCCATATTGGGAAATTGTTGCGGGCGACCGGCTCTTACTGCCGGCAGGTTTTGTTGATGTTGCGGGGCGCGGCGGGCTTCGTCAGGTTTCGCTGAATTGATTTTGGCGGCGGGCGGGCCGTCATAGCTGACCTGTTTGAGCAGTGCGAGATAGTCGTTGAGCTCTGCGTCATCCAGACCGAGTTGGCAACTGCGGTAGTCGCTGCTGTTTTTTCAACCGGAAAAGCAAGCAGTTTGAAGGGCAACAGCTGACTTTTTGGGACTGTATTGCCCAAATTGTGCGCTGGTTGGGGTTGCACAGCCTCACCTGAGCAGGTAGAGTAAAGAGTAGTTCGGTGAACTTTTCCCGATAACCGAGGAGTTGGTAACTAAAGCCAGGAGAAGAACATGGAAGCGTTACGTGGGTTTATTGATCCGTTTTTGAACACGCTCGGCAAGTATCTGCCCAATGCGTTCGGTGCACTCATTGTGCTGATTCTGGGCTGGCTGCTCATTGAGTTGCTCGCCAAGGGACTCAGAGCCCTCTTGGGCAAAATCAAACTTGACGAAAAACTCTGCTGCGGCAAAGAAGATTGCCAACATGCGGCAGGCAAGGGTTTTTCCAGCGTTCTGGTGACGTTTTTTCGTTACCTGCTGCTTCTCTGTCTCTTATTACTGGTTCTAGACGTCCTTGGCGTCAAGGGCGTGCTTGATCCAGTGCTGAAGATGTTCGATCAGTTTATGCTGGCGGTTCCCAACATCATTGCCGCGTTGTTGATTGGCGTCATCGGCTACATCATTGCCTCGGCGGCGTCCGCCGTGGTTGCGACGCTGGTGAGCGCTCTGGATCATTGGAAGGCCAAGTTGGGCATGGCCGAGAGTTTCAGCCTGGCCCGTTTTGTTGGCCAGATTGTCTTCATCTTCGTCTTTGTACCAGTGCTGATCGCAGCCTTGGATGTGCTCAAGATAGAAGCCCTGTCGAAACCGGCGATTGATATGTTGCAGTCGCTGATGCTGGCAGTGCCGAAGATTCTCAGTGCGGCGATTATCCTGGCGGTGGCCTATTTCGTTGGTCGTTTCGTGACCGCGGTGGTGAGCGACCTGCTCAAAAACCTCGGGATTGACGCCGTGCCCGGCAAACTCGGGCTGGAATCGAGTTTCAGCAAATTCACGCTGTCGAAAGTGATTGGCGGCGTCGCGATGTTCTTCATCATGCTCGCGGCCTTGGTATCGGCGGTTGAGAAGCTGCAAATGGCCAAGCTTTCGGAGCTGCTGGGGCAGCTGACCCTGTTTGCGGGCGACATCGCCCTCGGCTTAGTGATTCTGGTCATCGGCAGTCTGCTGGCCAAAGCCGCGCATAGCGCGATGTGTGCCGCCGGCAGCAGCCTCTTCATGGCTAACTTGGCGCGTGTGGCCATCATCGGCCTGGTGGCAGCCATGGGCCTGCGCTCAATGGGCATTGCCGACGACATCGTCCGCATGGCCTTTGGCCTGACCCTGGGCGGCGTCGCTGTCGCCTTCGCCCTGTCCTTTGGCCTCGGTGGCCGTGAAGCCGCCGGCAAGCAGCTGGAAGACTGGTTCGAAAAACTCCGCAAGAAATAAGCGGCTGGACGTGGCTGGCGTCACCGCACAGTAGTCGTGCTTCGACGCCGGCGGTCTGACAAATCAACATCTGAGCGGCGGTGCCCGTATTCTGACGGCGCCGCCGCTTTTTTCGTGGCTGGCTGATCCGGTGCAGCAAACAACCCTGAGATTACGTCGTTGCCTCGACTTCAGTGACCTCGCCTTGGCAATTGAGCTGGCTGTTTCTGCAACGTCTGTTTATCCAAGCGCCCATATAAGGCGTGGCAATAAAGGCGGAAGCGCCGTGCCTATTTTTCCACAATCCTGGGGAGTTGGGCTAACTGGAGATGCAAATCATCTGTAATAAACCACCTTATTTTTGTGGCAGAATACGTCCTATCTGCGGTCGTGCCATGCAAAGCGTATTGATGGCAGGTTGCCATCTATTCAGCCTTGGTTGTCGTTTGCGTCGTTGCCTTGTCCTTGGTGCGACGCCACGAAATCCCGCTCATAAGCGGGGCGGCCACAAGTCGAGGTATAGGACATTAAGAGTCCCATAGCCCTAACCCTCGATAGGCGAGCAATCCTTTTACATCCGTACGTTAACACCTGCCCGTTGCCTGTAGACTCAATTTTCCCCTTGAAGAGAACATCACTTAGGATGGCCTTCAAAAAAGATTCCCTGATCTTCTCCTTCACCTGTCTGAGATCTTGAGAGTCCTTTTTCTCAAAAGAAAGTTTATCCAACGGGGAAAGTTTGTTCGACCAGTGCCTTTTGAGTTCTAGGCATCGCTTTTGCCACGCTGGACGAAGCCCCTTTGGGTCATCAGCGTCGATAACCAGCCTTCCAACCCCGTCGTCATTCAATACGCATAAATCAAGAATGCTAATCTGGACGAAATGAACCATTTTCATTCTGACAAACCATTTATTCTCCCGTGACTCATCGAAACAAGGAATCTCCTCAGAGTAAGAGGGGCACTTTGGTTTTTGGACGATTTCAGCAAGCGGAACACGAATGAGTTCTGGAGCCCGCTTCCCTTTGGAGCGAACCATGAGGTCACACGGCTGGGCAAGGAGGATATAATACTTCTTCGAACAGTCGACAACACCGGTATTCTCATTCTTCGAACTGTCGTCACTGACCTTCTCGAAGATGTCCCCAAGTTCCAGTGGAAGATGATTCTTATTGATAATATCTCCAAATTCGTATAGCTCCTCGCGTTGCAGCGACCAGGCACTGTCTGGGGGCGGTACAGGATCACGATCAGTTGGTATTCCGCTGACTGACCTGAGTTTCGCCGCCAACTCCTCAAGGACACCCCCTTCATGAGCTAACTTGAGAGACTCCGTGCGGAGAAATAGCGCATGCAACCTGAAAAGCATGTCCGGCTCCCATAGGCCCTCTTCAAAAGAACCCCGAAAAACGATATGGTCGAGGTCATAGATATTGACTTTCTCAACACGCTTAGCTGCTGCCGAGGCAGCCTCGTGAATTATCTCCTTGACTTTATTCTTCAACTTCGTGAAATCAGGCGACAAAGCAACGAATTTGAGTGCTAGAGCGAAGAGCATTGGATCTTGGCTGAGCTGTTGCTTGGGGATCACGATAAATCGATCCTTCTCAATTCCGTGTTTCTCACTCAGGGCTTGCCATTTTTCAGGCTGATCATCGGGAGTTACCTTATGCGTCAAGAGGCCGCAGATCAGGTCTTCGGTGTCGTCCCTGTCCAACAATGAGGCAATGATCTTAATGCCCCCATCTACATCGCCGTCTGCTCCAGAAAAATCCTGATCAAAAAGAAACAGCGTTCGCTGTGTTCTGCTTTCCTCAAGCAGCTGCTCTTGCTGAGTTTCCCAATGGGAAGGAGAGAGATTTACCAGTTGCCTGTCGTTGGGAATCAACAGGCGAAGGTTTGATGCGTCTGTCATATCGCCATCGCCTGTTTCGTCATCACCCGGTTCCCGTGCTGCAATGACCACAGCTTGCCCACTGGATGCCCGCTCCTCCGGCGACATATCCTTCCAAACGTCGCGAATCTTGGCCGTCCGCATGTCTTGATCGTCTGGAATAGAATCGCCAAGTCCAGGGAAAGTAACACGCAAGCTCGCCTCATCAAGGCCTATAGCAGCCGCGATAACATCCTCCAGCGGTATCGTATCCTGAATTCTGTCATCAACATAGACGACACGTTTCACTTGAAGAGTATCCAGAAGGCTCTTCACGGCCTTACGTGGCTCATCATATTTTTGGTCATTCACAACATGCCTCCCCGCAGGTCAATCTGAAACTTGTATAGCCTCTGATGTTGATTTCGCTCGGGAACAAGACCGATACTACAGCCTTCCGAGTCAAGCAACTGCTTCACGATAAACAAGCCCAGTCCACGACCTTTGGCTTTTGCGGAAATAAAGGGTTCAAAAAGCGCGTGTTCCACGCTTGGATCAATGCCGGCACCGTCATCATAGACTCGCATGAACGGCCTTGACAGCTCGATAGTTATTGTCCCACGCTTCGTCCGTCCCCGCCTGATATCCTCGCGGAGCCAGTACTCGCTGTTCAGCACAAGATTGTCAACAATCTGCGTGAGTTTACCTCTATTCATCCGAACGCTGAAGCCCACATCATTGGCGTGGCTGACAGTCAACGTGATTCCATTTTTCTCAAGTCGTTCCTTGTAGAAATCTGCCAGTTCCTGGCTGAAGACTGCGAGCTTTATCTCATGCTTCTGGTCCCGTACATAGCGCAGAGAAGGCGCCAAGAAAGACATCTGCTTACGCAGAGCCATCACCGAAGAGTGAACATGCTCTATGAAGGCAAGAAGCGGTCGATCGGTTATCCCCTTCTTGCGAATCGACATCTGGGCAGACTTCGCTCGCTCGGCAAGTTGGTCGGCGATATTGTAGACCTCATGCGATAGCGCCTCTGCGGTTAGCCCCAAGGCAACGGCTTCGTACATGTCGTCCATCTGACGCCGAAGACCATCAACGCGGTCATCAAGCACCTGCCCCATCCGACGCAGCGACTCCAGCTCTTCAAGGTAAGTCGAAAGACGCCCAACAACACCTTCGGCTTCGACAAGCAGCGCCTCGAGGTTCGACACTGCCTCCGCCACTTTTTGCCGCAGTTCGGGCGTGATCTTATCCGAGCTGCGGAGCTGGGAGACCACCTCCTTGGAGGCAGATACACAGACGCCAATCCGTGAGCGGAACGGGCTGATACTCTCCTGATACTGCGACGCTTTGGCCAACCCGTTCTTGATTGCTTCTGAAATATCCTCCACTGTTTTCCGAGAGTCGACTTGAGCCAAGGCTTCATTTCGCGCCTTGCGGAATTCATTCCACGAGCGCCCGAAAAAAGTGTGCGCCGTGGTTGTAAAATTCTTGAACTCCGTAAGCAAACGGTAGAAGTTTCTGTAATAAGGGGAATCCTTGAAGCCTTCCCGGTCGGTTGTTTCCTCAAGTTCGATGTTGTCTCGGGCGGAAAGGGCAATATACCCCAACGTGTTATCGGGCTTGAGTCCATAATAGGACGGCGCCGACGTCCATTGAGCACCGAGCTTAAGCCAATCTTGATCAACCCGAATGGCAAAGCCATCCCTATAGACCCTGATTCCACTCAAATCCTTGATGTGGCGACGATACTCATTAATTCGATTAAACACAGCTTGGTTCTGGAAAGCTGTGGAACCCAGATCGAATGAGTCCACCTCTCCCGAGAAAGGCCCTGGATTCGCAACGCAACTCCCGGATTCACCAGTCAGGAGTTCGACTTTATCGAGCCCAGATAGAGTTCGCTGACATTCGAATTCGACAAACCAAGGCTCCGTTTCGGATCGTCTCAGGCTCAGGTCCTTGGGGAGTTGGCGTTCTTGCAGGAACTGGTAAAAGGAGCTGCCATTATCCGCCTCGGCAATCAGTGCAAACGACTCTGCCTCCTTGGGGTCGGAGGGTCGGAAAAAATCAAGCCTAGCGCGTCCTTGGATTACGAACCTGTTACCATCGAATGTGAGCCTATATCTCACAGGAGCAATCTCACGGATGCGGTCACTTATCTCCAGCAACTCGAGCGGTTTGCCATCGACCTCAACCGCAACCATGAAATCACGGATCTGCCGATAGGGGGAGATCATCCGCGACAATTCCTGTTCCAAGCGCTTGATCTCCGGCTCTCCGCGCCAGACTTCTGGTTCCTTCAATCCCGAAATGACCACCTTTGTTCCGTGCTTGCGAGGGTAGTCTGCCTTCACGAGATAAATTTCGACATCTTCAAGATTGGGGGCGGTCTCGAAATCAAGCCACGAGAAGCCAAAGTGATACCCGGCCTGATCCTTTACCTGAGTAAAGACCTCAAGCATCTCCCCGAGCCTTTGCACACCGAGGCGCCCCAGCCCTTTGTCCCCCAGTGGTGTGCGCCCGCCTGGAGTCGTCCTCTTAGCCTGCTTGAGTTCTCGCTTCTTGCGGTTCGATATGGTCAGCCATCCGGCCTTGATATCTTCGATATCCATGCCGTGTCCATCGTCCTCCACGATAATCCTGCCACCATCCGCCGGGTAGATAGCGCCGTCGACACCTGTAACTCCCTTCGTGTCAATGACAACTTTGGCATACGTCGCATCGGCGTCATAGCAATTCTTGACCAACTCAATGAGTGCCTGCACAGCGTCACTTATGAGGCTCTCGCCAAGTTGGTAGACGACAGAGGGGTGCACTTTGAAGTGTGGGCGTGAATCGTGTTCCACCATCATTCCCCCTTCCGCATTACCAATATTGTTTCACGAGACATGGTGTCCGCGATGCTATTCTTAAAGGCCATTCGTTTCGAGGAAATTCTCCTGGTCAACTGGCACAGTCTCTTCGCCCCATGGAAAGTCAGCAATTCAGACAAGATGGCGTCGAACGGAACGCGCTGGCCGCCCACCTTGCGGTTCCCCAAAATCCACACCATTATTCCTCCAGGACACACCATTTTCATGATTGAACCAAGCGTGGCCTCCAGGTCCCTGATGAAGGCAGTGACGCGGTTTGCGCGGTCGGGTGGTTGTGACGCGAGGCTCTGGATATAGTCAGCAAATTTCGGCGAGCGGCTGCTGATTAGAGCCTGCTCTTCCTTGGTCACTCGCGTGCATCCTCCTAGACTTCGCCGGTCGATTTCCTGCGTCGTCCTGAGGCACTCGGGATCAATCTTTGGATCAATATCGCGGAGGTCAATCCACTGGAGGGGAAGGTAGGAATACTGCCCATACGGAACCGTGCTGGTGTTGTCACCATAGGGCGGCGACGTTACTAGCATATCGCACTGCTCCTCCACGCGGACATCAGCAGCGTCTGACAGGAGCACCTCGACTTCGCGTGAATAACGCCCACGCATCATGAGTCCCGACTCGGACATCTGGGTCGCTTGCATCCTGTAGTGTTCCACATTGCGTTCAAGAGCTTTCTTGAACATGCTGATAGCATCGTGTTGCCGGGAAGCAATGTTTTCTTCCGTTCGGATATGAAGCTTGAAAGTAGACGTCCGCGAGTTGCTCGTCAACCTAACAGTTTCTGCCAAGGCAACCCAGAAAAAACGTCTTGCCCAGCCTGATTTCTCCAATAGAATTGACCGTCTAAGGCGGGACAGGGACTGTTGGACGTCCTTTTCGAACCACTTGTCAATATTCGGGAAGTTGATCTCAACGGCAGTGCTTTTGTCGCCATTGATACGGCCCAGCAACTCTTGCACCTTCTGCTCCAACGCGCTCATGAAGAACGGGCCGCTCTTTACACGGCAGAGCAGGATAGCCAAGGGATTGATATCGCATCCAGTAAACGAGAGACCACGGAACATGCTCTCCGTCATGATCGTTCCTGAACCTGCGAACGGATCACAGACTCGGCCTATGTCGGGATGCACGGCACACGCCTCGGCCAGCACGATTCCGGCTAGTTGGGGAACCATCATGGCAGGGTATTGAAAGAGACCATGTCCATACTCGCGCCGAGAATTGCCCCGGAAGGACCAGTAGTCCTCTTTAGATTCCGTTAAAGCCTCCAGGCGTTGGCAAAGGAGTGCATCGTGATTGTCTCGTACATCGATCACCTATCGTGCCTCCAGAAAAGCCTTGCATGGTTTCGGTTCAGCCTACTTGCCATCATGATATCGCCCTTCATGGGTGGCGCTGAAGGTTGTGTTCGCCAGCGATTTCTTGAAGTTAGGAGGGGGCATTGTTTTTCATGGCATTCTGTTACACTTTGTCTGATGACTCTTTTTTTCTGCGATTCTTCGATGATGATTTCCCAAATCCGGCTAGCGTCCTTCACGTCAATGTTGCTTGGCTAGTAGTTGAATACCTTGATGATGTTGCCCAGCCGATCAAGCGTCGGTTTTGGTTTGCGACTGTAGCTGCATCTAGCGATGGTATTTAACCTTGCGTTACAGTAACCCCGAGATGGCAAAAAAACAGCATCTTCCCGGTTTTATGAAAAGAGTAAAATTTCGGTCATTGCACACGGAGGACGGGGCTGATACGGGAAGTGACTTTTTCTCGTCTACTGTAGGAAGGGCAAATGCCTGTGGCATGGACTTTCGCGGCACAAACGGTTTTCCCCGCTGTCGCGGGCCCCCCATTTATACGCGAAAGGGCTTGCCTCCGGTCGGGGGGCACACTTTACCGATGTATTGACGCCAGAGATTCATTGGATATACTATGTATTGACGCCAAGACAGGAGGTGGCAATCATGCTCAAGACTCTTACCCGACATGGCAACAGCTATGCACTGATCATTGATAAGCCGATTCTCGATCTGCTGCGGGCGTCTCCCGACACCCCGTTCCAGATCATGACGGACGGCAATTCGCTGATCCTCACGCCTGTGCGCGAGGCAGACGAGGAGCGTAAATTCCAGGACGCTCTGGCGATGGTGCATACCCGCTTCGGGAATGCCATGAAGAAGCTGGCGGAGTAGCCCGTGTTCCCATATTTTCTGGACCTTGACCAGCTCCTGCGGCTGCATTGTAGCTTGGTGGAGACCTATGGCGGCGAAACCGGGTTGCGGGATGTGGCTTTGCTGCATTCGGCGTTGGCAATGCCTCAGAGTTCCTTCGGTGGTCAGTTTCTGCATCACGATCTGTTCGAGATGGCCGCTGCCTACCTCTACCACATCGTCCAGGACCACCCGTTTGTTGATGACAATAAGCGCACTGGAGCCGTCGCCGCCATCGTGTTTCTCGCGATGAACGGCGTTGATCTGGATGCCGACTAAGACGGACTGGTTGACATCACCCTGCGGGCGGCTCAGGGCACGGTTGCCAAAGCGGATATTGCTGAGTTCTTCCGCTTGATTACTTGCGCTTGATTGCCGCAGACGCGTAGTGCTTGCTCCAGTGCTCGTCGGCGTCATCTGGCGAGATAATATCTACAATCGTTTCGATGAGGCCGACTTGCCCCAATCATAGTTGGCAGAGGACGAAGAAGTCGAAGGCCAAGCCATCGTTTTTATTGATCATGCGGATGGTGTGGCGGCCTTTGCGGAGGGGGATGGCGAGGTCTTTTTTCTCGGCGTCAACCAAGGCTCGGTAATTCCAGTCGAGCGGATTCATGCCGAAACTGCCAGTAGCTGGGAAGGCGATGTTCTCGGCCTGGGGGCAGGGCAACTGACCGTTGACAAGGAAGTCGCGCCGGGCCTCTGGAGAGGCGGTGGCATAGTGGAAGCGCACGGCGTAGTTGCCGTCCTCGGGAATGACGATGTCCCATTCCAGCCAGTGACCAATGTCGGCATGCCAGTAGCTGACGATTTGGCCCCAGGCGCCGGGGCGACCGGAGATTTTCTGGCATTCGCCGCCGCCTTGGCGGCTGAAGTCCTCGGCTTGGACGACGACCGCGTTTTTGGCTTTCTCCAGCCATTGCGGTTTTTTGAAGGCCTCAGGGATGATCGTGCTGGAGTCCCATTTCAAGCCGACTGCTTTCATGTCAGCCAGGATGCGCGGTCCGCAGCGGTAATAATAAGCGCCGCTGTAAGCGGAGCCGCGTTCATTGGCCGGCAAGCCATGAATCAGCGGGTGCGCGAAGCGTTGGTCGCCGGTCCAGCGGAAGGCGGCGGCAATCCCTTCGGTGAGGATGGGCGAGGCGTTGCGACTGTAGCTCATGGCTGGGCAGGACGTGTAGCGGAAGCCGCTGACTTCTTCGGAATAACATTCATCCAGGAGATAATAGGCGCCGGCAATCAACGACGCCTTGGCTGCTGGGTCGCCGGTGGCGGCATAGTAGTATTTCAGGCCGGACAGGAGGATGGCAATCATGAAGTTGGCGTTGCCTCGGTGCCGCGGTTCGCAATGGCAGTGTCCGGGCACCATCATGCGGGACCAGCCACCGACCTGGTGGGTGCGGCCGGGCTCGACTTGATGCTCAGGCAGCGGTCGCGGAATATCATCTTGGAATTCCAGCACCCGGGCCACGATGACGCGGGAGGCGTTGAGGTAGACTGGGTCGAGGGTGGCTTGGTAGGCGGCGGCGTTCATGATCAGGTGCCAGCCAGGGTCGCGCAAGGCGCAGAAGTCGTAAAAGCGTTTGAAGCGCATTGCGATGTAGTAGTCGGCGGTGTTCAGCCCGGCGGCGATGGCCTCGTTGTCGCCACTGAGAAAGCCGTGCCATAGATGCCCTTCGCTCCAGGCATGGGTGACGCTGCCGTTTCCCCAGCCCCAAGCGTCTTCGCCGGGCGGCGAGCGGTCATAGTAGCCGCCGTGATGACCGACCTGGTGAATATAGACATGGCCGATGTTGAGCGGATTCGGATCCCAATTCTTCATGTCAACGTCGCGCACGTGCTTCTCCGCTTCGTCGGCCAGGAAAAAGCATTCCGGGTCGCCGGAGCGGACGTATTGGAGGAGGAAGGCGGCTGTGTTGTCATATTCGCTGTTGCCCCAATGGACGCCGCGCTCGCCGAACCAGTCGCCGAAGTTGAGCATGCCGTAGTCGCGTCTGGACTCGCGATTGCGGCGATAGGCGGCGAAATTGCGGTCGGCATGGGCCTCGTAGGTGGGGAAATTCTCCGGATCGCGGGGCGCGATGTCGTAGAACGCCTTGCTGTCGCAGTACCAGGTTGGCGGCGCAGTGGCCAGGAGCGGTCGCTGGAACAGAGCGGCCTCGGCAGCGCCGCCGGCGCCGATGAGCAGCTCGTGCGTTTTGCGCAGGCCGCGCCGGAATTTGTACACGCCCTGGTGAAGGTAAAAGTGGATTTTGGTGCTGTGTTTGTTGAACGGGAAGCTGTCATAGTATCCGGCCTCAAAGTCCGGGCAGAGTTCGATTCGGAGAAGGTCATCAGCGACGCTGACGCCTTTGGGGTATTGCTCCCAGTAATGCCGCAGGACGACGAGCTTATCATCAGCAGTGAAATCCCCCATGAGTCTGGCTTCTATGGGCTCCTTCTGGTTGATGATGAGTTCATGCTCGCGGCGCTGGAAGGCGCGGTCGTTCTGGGAGAAGGTCAACGGCTGCCCATCAAGACGCGACGCGAGCCAGCTGGACGAAGAGAGCGGCACTTCCAGGTCAATTGATTCAAAGGTGGAATGGGATGGCTGCCCCTGAACCAGGAAGCTATGAGACAGCTTGGCCACCTTGGCGCCACGCCAGGCTTCCAGGCGACAGATGATGGTCAGGGCCGGCTCGCCGGCGGCATCCGGGAACGTCACTGACGAACGCACCCGGGCGTAGATTGGGCCATTCTCCTCAAGGGTGACGGTTGCCGGCAATTCGCCGGTGGCTAAGGTGCCGGCCTTGTCGCCGGCTGGGGCGATGCGGGTGCGTACCGGCTTGCCGTCCGGCAACACCAGTTCGCCGGCGGCGTTGACTCGGAATGACGACGCCCCGGTCTGGATGAGAATGCCGTCGGCGTCAGAGCTCGCCAGCTTTGCCTCAGCAGCACGGCTGGCTTTGACTTCTTGGCCATATTCAAGGACATATTCCGCCGTTTCTTGAGGTGGCGCTGAGGCTGCGAAGCTGAGGGTCAGCCATTGGATGGAGCCGTCCGGCCACCAAGCGGCAGGGACAATTTGGGTCGGCGTTTCGCGCCCGTCGTGGAGAAGGCGGACTTGGCCGGCGTCGGCAAGGGCGCCTTTGGGAAAGGGGATGCCGCTGCGGATCAGCCAGTTTTCCGCTGGGAAAGGATGCGGGTTGGCGACGGCGAGGGGGATGCGAGGTCGGCCGGCGCGGGTGGCGGGCGGCTGTTGTGGTTGCGGTCGGAAGCTGACGGTCCGGCTGTAGACTGGGTTGCCGGCAGCGTCG